>CALDIE010000230.1 GCA_937901625.1 uncultured Lachnospiraceae bacterium | reverse complement strand
ATGACCTCTGTAGGTTCTAGTAGCAACGAACTCGCCAAGCTTATGTCCAACCATATCTTCGGTAATATATACCGGGATATGCTTTCTGCCGTCATGTACAGCGATTGTGAGACCAACGAAATTCGGGAAGATTGTTGAACGACGTGACCATGTTTTAATAACTGTCTTGTCACCTGACTTAACAACCGCATCAACCTTCTTTAACAGATGCTCATCCGCGAAGGGTCCCTTCTTTAATGAACGTGCCATAGCTCAACCTTCCTTTCTTATTTGCTCAAAGCCTTACCATTCTTACGACGAATGATGAGCTTGTTTGACTGCTTGTTCTTCTTACGGGTCTTAAGACCAAGTGCGGGCTTACCCCAGGGAGTTGAAGGACCTGGACGTCCGATACCGTTCTTACCTTCACCACCACCGTGAGGGTGATCACAGGGGTTCATAACCGCACCACGGACTGTAGGACGAATGCCCATATGACGCTTACGTCCTGCTTTACCGATGTTAACAAGGTTGTGCTCGCCGTTGCCTACAACACCGATTGTTGCGCGTCCCTCAAGGGGAACCATTCTCATTTCGCCCGAAGGAAGACGAAGTGTTGCATACTTACCTTCCTTAGCCATTAACTGCGCGCTGTTACCGGCTGCGCGAACCATCTGTCCGCCCTTGCCGGGAAGCATCTCAATGTTGTGTACGAGTGTACCTACGGGAATCTCGGAGAGAGGCAGGCAGTTACCCGGTCTGATCTCGGCGTTCTTACCGCTCATAACCTTCATTCCATCCTTAAGACCCTGAGGAGCAAGGATATATGCCTTCTCACCGTCCGCATAGCAGATCAGCGCGATGTTTGCTGTTCTGTTGGGATCGTACTCGATACCGATAACCGTTGCCGGGATATCATCTTTCTGTCTCTTGAAATCGATCAGTCTGTACTTCTGTCTGTTTCCGCCGCCGTGATGTCTTACAGTGATCTTACCCTGATTGTTACGGCCTGCTGTCTTCTTCTTGGAAACCACAAGGCTCTTTTCCGGAGTTGTCTTTGTGATCTCAGAGAAGTCGGACCCCGTCATATTTCTTCTCGACGGAGTATACGGGTTATATGTTTTGATACCCATGATTATTTCTCCTTTTCTCTTCGACGCATCGTTGCCTTTCGCCGGTTAAGCATTCGGCTTTTCGCGTCTGTTCGCTATTTCTTACAGTCCTGCAAAGATCTCAATATCCTTGCTGTCCTCGGTCAACTGTACGATGGCCTTCTTGGTCTTGGCGGTCTTACCAACCACAAGACCTCTTCTCTTATTCTTTCCATCCTGATTGATGGTGTTGACCTTTGCAACCTTTACACCGTCGAACATCTTCTCAACGGCTTCCTTGATCTGGGACTTGTTAGCCTCGGGATTTACCAAGAATGTATACTTCTTCTCAGCCATGCCGTTCATGCTCTTCTCGGTTACAAGAGGCTTTAAGATAACATCGTAATACTGAACGTTTGCCATTATGCGTACACCTCCTCGATGGTAGCAACCGCAGCCTTGGTCAGAACAACGGTGCCTGCATTCATCACATCATATACGTTGATGGTATTGGTCAGTGCTGTCTTTGTATCCGGGATGTTTCTTGCGGAAAGGATTACGTTTTCATCCTTCTCGTTAAGAACTACCAGAGCCTTGTCAGCCTTGATGTTCTTTAATACCTCAGCGAATTTCCTGGTCTTGATCTCATCCAGCTTCAGTTCGTCGATAACGATCAGCTTCTGATCCTGAACCTTGCTGGTCAAAGCGGACTTTAAAGCCGCTCTCTTTTCCTTCTTGTTTAACTTGAAGGAGTAATCTCTGGGAACGGGTGCGAACACGATTCCGCCGCCCTTCCACTGCGGTGCGCGGATGGAACCCTGACGGGCATGACCGGTTCCCTTCTGTCTCCAGGGCTTTCTTCCGCCGCCGGATACCTCGGAACGTGTCTTTGCCTTCTGTGTTCCCTGACGCTTATTTGCAAGCTGCTGCACAACTGCCAAATGAACCAAATGCTCGTTGATCTCTACTCCAAAGATCGCGTCGCTTAAGTCGATTGTGCCAACTTCTTTACCTTCCATATTTACAACAGAAACTGTAGCCATTGTAATAAAGTCCTCCTTTCGCTTAAGCTTCTACTTTGGTAGTTTCCTTGATGGTGATCAGAGCCTTCTTTGCTCCGGGAACCGCGCCCTTAACCAGGATCAGGTTCTTCTCAGCATCTACGCGAACTACTTCAAGATTCTTAACTGTTACTGCTACGCTGCCCATGTGTCCGGGCATCTTCTTGCCCTTGAATACACGGCTGGGGCTGGAACATGCGCCGTTGGATCCGGCATGACGGTGATACTTGGAACCGTGAGCCATGGGTCCTCTGGACTGTCCGTGCCTTCTGATGGCACCCTGATAGCCCTTACCTTTGGAGATTGCGGAAGCATCGATCTTATCGCCTTCAGCGAAGATGTCAGCCTTGATCTCCTGCGCAAGAGCGTATTCCTCGGAATTATCGAAACGGAATTCTCTTACATATCTCTTAGATGTAACACCGGCCTTCTCGAAGTGCTTCTGCTGTGCCTTTTTAACGCCGTGGCGATGAGCAACGCTCTTCTTGCCACCCTTGTCCTTGGTGATCACCTTGTCAACCTTGTCGACAAATGCTACCTGAACCGCGCTGTAACCGTCGTTGTCAACCGTCTTAACCTGCGTTACCACACAGGGACCGGCCTGAAGGACCGTTACCGGAATCAGAGATCCATCTTCCTTGAAGATCTGTGTCATTCCGACCTTTGTTGCTAAAATTGCTTTCTTCATTCTTTCTTTCCTCCTCGTTGTGATCTCATACTATAGGGACAACCGCAACTCTCACGCAACGTTTGTGATCCTGTCATCCTCTATACAGCGGAGATTTCTACTAAAGCGGTATAACGAATACGGCGTATCCCAATATTTGCTGTGACCCGGGACCGGCTTCTTCCTTATACATAAAGTTAGTAGAGGTTTTTGTGATTTTATTATTTCATCTTAACGTCGATGTAAACACCTGCAGGGATGTCCATCTTCTGTAAAGACTCAACAATCTTCTGGGACGGATTCTGGATGTCGATCAGTCTCTTATGAGTTCTCTGTTCGAACTGCTCTCTGGAATCCTTGTACTTATGAACGGCTCTAAGGATGGTAACAACCTCCTTCTTGGTAGGCAGAGGAACCGGTCCGCTAACCTCGCCGCCGTTCTTCTTAACCTGCTCGATGATCTTCTTTGCGGACGCGTCCACAAGCTTGTGATCATAAGCCTTCAAAGTTACTCTCATCTTCTGATTTGCTGCCATAAAAAAAGTCTCCTCCTTTTCGTACTTTTGGGTTTCAAGTACGACAAGCGGCGACTGTACACTTTCCCGTGTGTGTCCTACCATATCAGACATCACACGTCGTTTCTACCTTACGTAGACTGTTTAAATGGTACAGTGACTTGTCGTCAAATCCTTGCGGAATACCGGTTTCCGGCTCCGCTTGACATTCGCTCCACGGAAAACCTGTCATCGATCGCCCGGTGACAGCAACCTCACGCTTCATAGCTATCATGCCACAGCAAGTGTTAGTATAACCGACTCTTTTGGGAATTGCAAGCTTTATTTTTGGATTTTTGTACCATTTATACAATCTTTTCTCTAAAATTTTGTGATCCCCTTTTTTATCCTTTCGTCATTTCGTCGTTTCCGAAAAAACTCCCGGATCGCCTGCGCCGGTTTAAGAGAAAGGGCAGGACTTTCATTATAAACTTCACTCCTCACATTTCTTTCGCTTCTTCTATACTGCGGATCTTCTTAAGTGTATCTTCCGGCGAAAGATAGAGGATCCCCGTTCCGCCGTATTTTTCCCATTCTTCGATATTGCTGTCATAATCATCGATCAGGATATCCGACGCACCCGTACAGTAGAGTTTCTTCTCCTCCCTGAATACGGTATTGACCTTAAGATCCGGCGACAACAGGCGGTGTGCCCACGATACCTTATCCTCTGCTGCCGTCACGATCTCACGTCTCGGTTTCGGAATACCCGAGAGGATTTCCACGCGATCCCCATACTTTTCATAAACAGTAAAAAACAGATCGAGCGCCCCCGGCATCGGGTCCAGTTTATCATAGAAGTGATCGATCTTTTTCACATGCTCCCAAAGACTGTCCTGAATCGCTTTCGGTATGTTCTTTCCCTGCCCCGGTGCTTTGATCCCGCACAGTGCGGATACGCCGCCGTCAAAATCGGCGAGCACACCGTCCATATCGAAATAGATCTTATGTATCTTCATACTTTTCATTTCCTTCCTGCATTTAGAAGGGACGGATTCGATGATAAACGCATCTTATCATCAAATCCGCCCCCTTTTTTTACTTACAGATGATCATCTCACACCTTCGGGCAATTTGCCAGAGAAGCGGCGATCTCTTCGTCGGTAGGAATATAATCCGACATCGTTCCTTCATTATAAGACTTGTAAGCCATCATATCAAAGTAGCCGGTCCCCGTTAAGCCAAAGACGATATTCTTTTCCTCCCCGGTTTCCTTGCACTTTAGTGCCTCATCAATAGCAACTTTGATCGCGTGGGAACTCTCCGGCGCGGGAAGGATACCCTCGATACGCGCAAAGCGCTGAGCCGCGTCAAAGACATCCGTCTGCTTTACGCTGGTCGCCTCAATGTATCCGTCATGATAAAGCTGGGATACAATAGAACTCATGCCGTGATAACGAAGTCCGCCTGCGTGATTCGGCGCGGGTATGTAGCCGCTTCCCAAAGTATACATCTTTGCAAGCGGGCAAACCTTACCGGTATCACAGAAGTCATACACATAGGATCCTCTTGTTAAGGACGGGCAGCTCGAAGGCTCTACCGCGATGATACGATACTTCTTCTCACCTCGAATCATATCTCCCGCAAAAGGAGAGATCAGACCGCCTAAGTTGGATCCGCCGCCGGCACAACCGATGATGATATCCGGCGTAACTTCAATCTTATCAAATGCAGCCTTGGTCTCAAGACCGATCACGGTCTGGTGAAGCAGTACCTGAGACAATACAGAGCCGAGTACATAACGATATCCCTCCTGGCTCGTTGCCGCCTCAACCGCTTCCGAGATGGCACAGCCAAGACTTCCCGTTGTTCCCGGGAACTCTTCATTGATCTTTCTTCCGATATTGGTCGTCATGGACGGAGACGGCGTAACGGCTGCTCCGTATGTTCTCATTACCTCACGACGGAAAGGCTTCTGCTCATATGAAACCTTTACCATATATACCTGGCAATCAAGATTAAAATATGCGCAGGCCATGGACAATGCGGTGCCCCACTGCCCGGCGCCGGTCTCCGTCGTCACTCCCTTCAGACCCTGCTTCTTAGCGTAATATGCCTGAGCGATCGCGGAATTTAACTTGTGGCTTCCGGATGTGTTATTTCCCTCGAATTTATAATAGATATGTGCCGGTGTATCCAGCTCCTTCTCCAGGCAGTACGCTCGTACCAGGGGGGAAGGGCGGTACATCTTATAGAAACGTAAGATCTCTTCCGGAATATCGAAATACGGCGTTGTGTCATCAAGTTCCTGCTTTACCAGTTCCTTGCAGAAAACCGCCTCCAGCTCCTCCGCTTTCATCGGCGCGCCTGTTCCCGGATTCAAAAGAGGCGCCGGCTTATTCTTCATATCAGCGCGTACGTTGTACCACTGTGTGGGAATCTCTTTCTCTTCCAGATAAATCTTATAAGGGATTTCTTTGCTCATCCTGCTGTCCTCCTTAACGATGCATGATATCTGTCATTCAAGTTCAAAATCTACATCCAGGCGTGCCGGATTCAGATTTTGTACCTCTGAACCTAAACATCATTGTATTCTTTTTTCGTCATAAACACAACCGAAAAAGTACGCTCAACAAAAGCAAAACATTCTTCCATTGACCTGACAAAAGAGCTAAACTTAAGAAAGTAAAGGAGCGTGTAAATGGCTGAAGAGATCAAAAACAAGTCAGACAAAAAAAAGACCGATTCCGAAAAACTCATCCGCCTGTGCGGCGAACTTCCGGATATCTGTCAGTCTTTTTTATTGGAGACCGGAACGGAAATGGCGCTCTCCACACGTTTAGCCTACGCAAGGGAATTGAAATGGTTCTTTGAATTTCTGGAGAGCTATTCCCCGAAATTCTGCGATACCAGGATCATCGATGTAAGCGTCGATCAGATCCGGACGATCACCAGCCAGGATATTTCCAGGTATTTAACCTTATATAAAGATAAGGGACACGGAGAACGGACGCTTGCCAGAAAAAGGGCTTCCCTCTCCCGCTTCTTTACGTATCTCTCCGACAACCGGATCATCTCTTTTAATCCCGTGGCCGCAGCCGTCAAGGTAAAGATCCATCAGTCGGATGAAGTGATCCATCTGGATTTTGACGAACAAAACCGTCTCTTAGACACGGTTGAAGACGGTCAGGGTCTTACAAAAGACCAGTTAAAGTACCACGACCGGTACCGCTTAAGGGATACCGCTCTGATCACTTTGCTGTTGGATACGGGTATGCGTGTCTCCGAAGTGCACGGGATCAGTTTAAAAGATATCGACTTTGACAACCGTTCTGTTCTGATCACAAGAAAGGGCGGTAATCTCCAGACCATCTACTTTGCGGACGACGTAGCGGATCTGTTGCAGGAATATATTGCGCAGCGCCAATCGCAGCAGGAACTTTCTCCCAATGCCCCTCTCTTTGTCACTGCCAGAGAGGAACGGCTCTCCATCCGCGCGATCCAGGTTCTTGTCAAGAAATACACTTCCGCGGCCATCCCGGGTAAGGGTGTTAAGTTAAGCCCTCATAAGATGCGTTCCAGTTTTGCCATGGGCTTTTACGAAGAGACCAAAGACATCCTGGCCTTGCAGCGTAAACTTGGGCATAAAAACCTCTCTGCCACAAATATCTACGCAAAAGCCACCGATAAGCAGATGAAAGAAACAAGATCCGTTGTTTCCGAACGGCGAAATAAAAAAGGGTAAGGAGACTTATGTCTCCCGACCCTCAAACTGTGTGCGGTAGAGTTCACTGTACTTTCCGCCTGCTTTTAACAGTTGTTCATGATTTCCCGTCTCTACGATCCGGCCGCCGTCGAGCACCACGATCACATCCGCATCCTTGATCGTGGAGAGCCTGTGAGCGATCACCACGCTCGTACGTCCCTTCATCAAACGATGCATCGCATCCTGAATCCTCTTTTCCGTTCGCGTATCCACATTGGAAGTTGCCTCATCCAGGATCAGGATGTCCGGTCCGGAGACAAAGGCTCTCGCGATCGCAAGGAGCTGCTTTTGTCCCTGAGAGATATTATCCGCGTTGGCCGTAAGCATCGTATCATACCCCTTTTTAAGATGTCCGATCATCCCGTGGGCATGGCTCTTTCTGGCCGCCTCGTACATCGCCGCGTCACTGACCGTCGCATCGGAATACTTCAGGTTATTTCGGACTGTATCCGCAAAAAGTACCGTATCCTGCAAAACAATGGCCGTGGCATCCCGAAGGCTCTTGATATCCATATCCTGAATATCCACATCACCTATAAGGATCCTTCCCGAATCCGGCTTATAGAATCTCATCAAAAGGTTTACGACTGTCGTCTTTCCGCTGCCGGTAGCACCGACGAGGGCAACCTTATGTCCGGGCCATACCTCAAAGTTAAAGTCCTTTAATACGCGCTGTCCTTCTACATAGGAAAAGTCCACATGTTCAAAGGTGATTCCCACAGGCTTCCCTCTCTCAAAGGAAATATCTCCGCTCTTATCTTCGCCTTCCACATCCATCAGTCCGAAGACTCTCTCCGCGCCGGCCAAAGCGGTCTGTACCTGTCCCCAGACCTGCGCGATCTCATCGATGGGTCTTCCGAACTGCTTGGCGTAAATGATAAACGCGGAGATCACGCCGATGGATATCCTGCCCGTGATCGCAAAATATCCGCCAAAAGCCGCTATGATGACAAAACCGATATTGTTGATCAGATTCATCAACGGTCCCATGGACCCGCCGAGCACTTCCGCCCGTATACCGATTTTCGTCAGTTCATCCGATACCCCGTTAAAGCGTTCAATGATCGCTCCTTCCTTGTTGTAGGCTACCACCGTATGATACCCTCCGACCATCTCCTCAACCGTTCCGTTCAAACCGCCGAGAAGCGTTTGTCTCTTTACATAGGCTTTCCGCATCGCCGCCGACAAAAGTCTGGTTGCCACCACCGTAAAGATCACCGTCGTACAGGAAAGCAAGGTCAAAGGCGGGCAAAGCCAGAGCATCATAGCCACCGTTCCGATCACCGTCAACACGCCGGAGAAAAGGGAACTTAACGACTGTGAGATCGTAGTGGAGATATTTTCCACATCGTTGGTCATACGGCTCATGATATCTCCGTGAGGATGTGAATCCAGATAAGAGACCGGAAGGTTAATGATATGGTCGAAAAGCTCTTCGCGCATATCCTTAACCGTCTTTTGCGAAAGCAGCGCGCTCGAACGTCCCTGGAAATAGGTTCCGGCGAATGTAAAGAGGTAGACGATCGTCATTTTCAAAAGATCTCCCGGCAGCTCCTTATAGCGGGCGTCCGCGATCGCGTCGATGGCATCACTCTGGAACTTCGGCGCCAGCACGCCGCAGACCACGGTAACGAAAACAAACATAAAGAGCATCACAACCGATTTCTTTTCTTTTGAAAAATACCCCAGGAGGCGTTTTAAGGCCTTTCCGGAATCCTGTGCCTTTTCCACTTTCCGATCTCGCGGTCCACGTTGTCCGGGAAGTTTGTAATTACTGATATTTTCCGCATTACTCTGTGCCATCAGTCATCACCTCCCATCTGGGAATCATAGATATCTTTATAGATCGGACTGCTCTCCAAAAGCTCCTCATGGGTACCGCTTGCCGCAATACACCCCTCATCCAGCACCAGGATCCTGTCGGCATCCTTTACCGAAGCCACACGCTGGGCGATGATGATCTTGGTTCGCTCGGGATAGCGCTCCTTAAGCGCATGATAGAGATTACTTTCCGTGCGCAGATCCAAAGCGCTCGTACTGTCGTCAAAGATTAAGATCTCCGCCTCTTTTACTACCGCGCGCGCAATCGCCACTCTCTGCTTCTGTCCGCCGGAAAGAGAATGACCGCTCTGCGATACCTCCTCCTTCATTCCGTTTTCTTTGGTTTCTATAAATTCCATAGCCTGCGCAATGGTGGCTGCGTCTATAAGTTCCTCTTTCGTTGCTCCAACCTTACCCCAGGAGATATTCTCTTCGATCGAAGCCAAAAAAAGTTCACTCTTTTGCATAGAGTATGCAATGCGGCTTCGAAGATCCTCCAGTTTGTAGTCCCGCACATCCACACCGTCGACAAGTACCTCGCCTCCGGTCACATCATAGAAACGAGGGATAAGATTGACCAGAGTCGTCTTTCCGCTGCCGGTCATACCAAGGATCCCGACCGTCTCACCGGCTTCGATCTTTACACTGCAGTGATCCAGAACGCTATTTCTCCCTTCATAGGCGAAAGACACATCCCGAAATTCCACTCTTCCCCTTTTTTCGGGAAGGCTTGCCTTTAATTCCTTTGCCTTTTCTTCATAACCGACACCGTCGCAGATCTCGGGAACCGTATCGATCACTTCTTTAAGGCGCTTCGAGGAAGCCATACCTCTCGAGACATTCTGAAACATCATCCCGAGACGCATCAACGCGTTCAAGATCTGCGAAAGGTACGTAATGGCCGCCATGATATTTCCGGGAGAGACTTCCATCTTCCCGGCCTGAATAGATCCGACCCGGATAACCGCGATCACTGCCATATTCAAAACAATATTCATCAAAGGTGTCATGTAGTTTAACAAAAGGAGGATCGAGAGCTGCGTATCCACGAGTCGGCCGTTTGCCTCCCCGAAGCGCTTCTTCTCCCTCTCTTCCTGAACATAGGCCTTTACCACACGGTTACCGGCAACATTTTCCTGCACGACATTGTTTACATCGTCAAGTCTCTCCTGCAAAAGCCCGAACTTCGGAGTTACCCTGGAGAGAAATCCGATCATGATCAAAAGGATAAAGGGCATGGCGCACAGAACCACCCTGCCAAAAGACAGATGGAGTTCCATCATAAAGATAACGCCGCCGACTAACAGGATCATTGTCCGGACGTATCCTCTTATCGCCATCTGAATCATGTTCTGGATCTGTGTCACATCGTTGGTCACGCGTGTGATCAGAGATCCTGTCGTAAACCGGTCGGTCTGCGCAAACGAAAAATGCATGATGTGGTCAAACGCGTCCTTTCTCACATCATTGGCAAAATTCTGCGCGGCCAGATTGGCAAACACTCCGGAAAGCACACCGCAGACTGCTCCGAGGAATATAAGCAGGATCATGCGGATGCCGACACCGATCACGATCTGCAGATCACCGACACCGCCATTGCTGACACCGAGAACACCCTCATCTACGATCGTCGCCATCAGCTTCGGTTGTAAAAGATCCATCCCGGCTTCCCCCAGCATAAACAGAGGTGCCAGCAATACGTAAAACCAATATTTTTTCAAGTATTTAAGCATATTTTTTCCCTGTCTTTAACCCTGAATCTCAAAATGTCTCTTTATTATAAACGGCTAACGGGATAATTGGCAAGAATCCAAAAGGGATCACCTTGCGGTGATCCCTCTCTTTACAATTTCCTTTTTCTCTGTTTTGTTGTCGTCAGACACTCGCCGATCCTGCCGATCGGGTGCCAATCTTATGCGGCAGTTTTCTCTTATCCCGCGCTTATCTTATCTGAGTACCTGTCCCCAACTGCTGATTCCGATCACGCTTCTCGCGTACGCGTCATAAGCTGCGTTGTTCGGACCACCCATGTTATTGAATACTTCCTGCGCCTTCGGTGTAAGAACACTGTTTAATCCCGCTGCCGGATTGTACTCGCCGTAATAGATCGCTCCTTCGATATACGGATTCGTGGTGATCGCATAGAAGGATGCATACATAGCCGCCGCCTGAACAGCCTCTCCCTGACTGGCCGATACGGCGATCTCACTGGCAATGATCGGTCTTACCTGCCCCTTTGTATTAAGCAATGTAGCGCTCTGCATGAAATTGGTAACAACCGTAACATTGTTAAATCCAACCATGTAATCATTCTTGATCATGTTCTGGTATACGCCTGCGTAAGGATTGCCGGAGTAGCTCCAGAACTTACCCCATGTCAGAGGAACAGTATGCGGATGGATCGCAAGACCCCAGTCAATATTGCCTTCCTTGGAGATAAGGTTATTGAATGTGGTGATGAATTCCTTACCGTTGATATAACCATGCTGCTCATATGCACTGTAGAGGTTTGTCGGACGGTTCCAGTTCTGGTCGATGCAGATAAATACACGCGCATTGGCATTTGCGGACTTTACTGCGTTGTATACGACACGTACGGTCTCGGCATATGCGCGGATATAACCTTCATTTCCGAGATACCCGGTGTAATTCCACTCACGGATATTCGCTTCATTACCAACGATGAAATCCTGTGTCTGTGTCGTTGCGGCAATGTTGTGAACATTCTGGGAAACTTTTAAGACGCCGGTCCAGTTCGAGCAGTTAAGCATGTAATAATACTTATTCATCGGATAGGTATCACTGTATACGGAAGGATGGATCAGATCCGGATCCTTACCGCTGTTCATGAGCTGCAGCACCTGAGTGTTTGCAGTCGCTCCGCCGTTAGGCAGATCCATAAACCAGTTAAAGAATACCTTGTCGGCAAGACCCTGCCAGGACTTTGCCGGAATCTGTCTGAAAGGCTTTGTCGCCGTAGCCAGAACTTCCGGATTGGTGATGTACTGCGCGTCACTTAACATCTTCCATGCTCCGCCCTGTTTTGCCGCAAATACATATTTATAATAAATACCATTATCCGGCAATGCAAACGCAGTCATGGGATTTGCCGTTGCCGGTGCCTGCGCGATCGGCGTACCGGAAAGCGTATACTGGAACGGTGCCAGCGCAAATACATAAAGGATACCGTCATCCGTTACGGGAACCGTTGCAGAAGCCAGACTGAGTACCACTGTCTGTGTATCCGCAAGAAGGCATCCCGTCCTCCCTGCGATCGCCGCAGCCGTTGTTGCCACATCCGAGGCAGTCGCAGCACTGACCTCCGTTGCCCTCTGTGCCTGAGACGATCCGACCAGACAGGTAAGCGTAACCACGAGTGCTACCAAAAATTTTCCAATTCTCTTTTTCATAAGCATTACTCCTTTCCTGTTGCTTCCCCGGGCCCCCGCTGCTATCTCCCTCCTCATATTCCCCATTCGGACTTTTTTCTGTCCGGAACAATGATCTTTGCTATTTTTATACAGCCCCACAAAAGTATGCATATATTTTCTCATACAACCTGTATTTTCGCAAGCATTCTGTGCAATTTTCATCCAATTACCTCTTGTAATCGCTTACCATTGTGCATTTTGTCTATTGGTAACTCTCAACAGTATTGATCGGAACCAGCCCAAGAACTTCCACCTGAGACTCACATCGTTCCATAAAAGACTCAAATGTCTTTTGATCCACTTCCTCGGAGGACGCTCGATCCCGCTCTCCCGTATGGTTGTGGTAGTATCCGATCTCATCCGGGTTTCCATCCTCTTTTTCCATGGTAAAGTAGTAATCCTTTATCTGCGCCTCCCCGGTTTCTTTCGACAATTCACCGGTGGCAAGGATCGCATATATTGCGCCATCTGAACCTTCATTATAGAAGGAACCGTCCGCAAGGAGACAGTAACGGTTTCTGGCCCACCCTTCCAATACCATTTTGGGAACGCCGCGGTTCAGAGTATAAACTGCATAGATCAGATGTAAATGATCGTCATCCGGATAATCCTCCCCGACGATCAGCTCCGGTGATCCGTCTCCGTTTAAGTCTTTCAGCAAATATCCCACAAACAGATAGGCATAGAC
>CALDIE010000229.1 GCA_937901625.1 uncultured Lachnospiraceae bacterium | reverse complement strand
GTATTTGATGCATTTAACGATCCAATCATGGGCGTAGTTGTTTCAAAGACAAAGACAAAATGGGGTAAATTCAGACCTTGGCTTTTAATTGGTACGATTACAAATGCTGTTGTTTTGTATTTAATGTTTGCTTGCCCACCGGAATTGACAGGAAGCGGACTTGTAGCATACGCTGCAGTTACCTATATCCTTTGGGGTGTTACTTATACCATGATGGATATTCCTTACTGGTCAATGATTCCTGCATTTACACATGGTGGTAAAGAAAGAGAAGGACTTACTACTTTGGCACGTTCCTGCGCAGGTGTTGGTTCTGCAATCGTATCTATCTTTGCTATCCTTGCTGTTCAGGCATTGGGTAAGATGTTCGGTGGCGCAGATGCAACTGCTCGCCAGGTGGAAATCATTGGTTTTAAGTGGGTTGCTCTTGGAGTTGCTGTTATTTTCGTAATTGCAATTGTTGTTACCTGCTTAACCGTAAAAGAAAGATCTTCAGTAGATATGAAGACAGCTTCTGTTGGTGAAATGTTTAAGGCATTGCTTGGAAACGATCAGGCTATGGCGATTGTTGTTACCATCGTATGTATTAACACAGCACTTTATATTACATCAAACCTTGTACTTTACTTCTTCAAGTATGACCTTGGTGGAGTTGCTTGGTATGGAAACTACACCTTATTCAACACCGTTGGTGGTGGTGTACAGATTCTTTCTATGATGCTTTTGTATCCGTTTATGAGAAATGTCTTAAAGTTAAACAACATTAAGATTTTCTATGTAGGTGCGGCTATGTCCATCGTCGGATACATTATTTTACTTGGACTTGCATCTTTGGGAGTAGATGGCGTTGCCTTCTTCTTGATCCCGGGTGTACTTGTTATGGCTACTGCAGGTATGAACAACGTTATCGTTACCGTATTCTTGGCAAATACCGTTGATTACGGTGAGTTAAAGAACAACCGCAGAGATGAATCCGTGATCTTTTCCATGCAGACATTCGTGGTGAAGTTGGCTTCCGGTGTCGCTGCGTTTGTGGCAGCAATGTGCCTGGAAATTTTCTCTCTGACAAGCGGTACGGAAGTATCCGAAGCGGATCAGACAATCGATTTTTCATTAAATGTACTTCAGAGCTCCAGAGTCGGACTGCGTATGACGATGACGGTCCTTCCGATCGCCGGGCTGATCTTTGCCATTTTCTGGTTTAAGAAAAAGTATATTCTGACGGATGAGAAGATCGCGGAAGTTACGGAAGAAGTTAAGAAAAAGAGAAGTGCCGGTGCAAACGAATAAGTGGTCTTAGGAGAGTGAAAGGGAAGATTATGATCAATATAATGACATCAGATCAACCGATCTTTGTATTACATACGGATAATACGACGTATGCGTTCAGAGTACTTGCTTCGGGGCAGTTGGAACATCTCCATTACGGAAGAAGAATACGGATCGGGGCGGAAAAGGAAGGCACAGGATTAGAGGAACAGCATGATTTTCCACCCGGAAATACGAATATCTACGCAAAGGATGCGGCTGAGTACAGCCTGGAGGATATGCGGCTGGAGTTTTCTGCCTATGGAAAGGGAGATATAAGAGAACCCATGCTGGAAGCCGTATATGAAGACGGGAGTTCCACCATGGACTTTGTGTACGAAGGATACAGCCTGCGAAAAGGGAAGGAAGGAGAGCTTTCGGCCGGAAAAGGTTACGGATTGGAGGAAATGAAACTCCCTGCTTCTTACGGAAGTGAGAAAGAAGCGGAAGGGATCACCATTCGTTTAAAAGAACGAAACGGAGGTTTGCGGCTTTATTTGAATTATGATGTTTTCGCAAAGGAAGATGCGATCTGCCGCAGTGTCTGTGTAGAAAATCCTACGGACCGGCCGGTTCGGATCCTAAGGCTTTTAAGTATGAGTTTTGACTTTGACAGACCGGCGCGTCCGATGATCTTTTCCACCTTTCAGGGAGCGTGGGCCAGGGAGATGAAGAAAAATGACCATAAGATCCTCCCGGGAAAGATTTCCGTTTCATCTTTTACCGGAACGTCTTCTAGCAGGGCCAATCCTTTTGTGATGATCAGTGAAGAGAAAACAACGGAAGAGTCAGGAGCCTGTTACGGGTTTAATCTCGTTTACAGCGGAAACCACTATGAAGCGGTGGAAGTCAGCTCTCACGGAAAGATCCGTTTTGTATCCGGTATCAATCCGATTGGTTTTTCATGGAAACTGGAAAGCGGGGAAAGCCTGCAGTCTCCCGAGGCTGTTATGGTATTTTCTGCGGATGGTTTTGGCGGCATGAGCAGGAAAATGCATGCGTTTGTCAATGACCGTATCGTCAGAGGATACTGGAAGAGAAGGGAAAGACCGATCCTTTTAAACAGCTGGGAGGCAGCCTACTTTGATATCAATGAATCCAAACTGTTAAAACTTGCCAAAGAAGCCGCGGATGTAGGAATCGAACTGTTTGTAATGGATGACGGTTGGTTTGGAAAGAGAAATGATGATACATCCTCTCTCGGTGACTGGAAATCGAATCCAAAGAAATTGCCCGGCGGTGTGAAAGGAATGGCAGAAAAAGTAAAGCGTCTGGGATTGGATTTTGGTATCTGGATCGAGCCGGAGATGATCAGTGAAGACAGTGATCTGTACCGGGAACATCCGGATTGGGCGATGCGGATCCCGGATAAGGAACATTCTGTCGGACGGAATCAGATGTTACTGGATGCAAGCAGAAAAGAAGTGGTGGATGATATCATCACCCAGATAGATGAACTGTTGACATCGGCTCCGATCTCCTATGTAAAGTGGGATATGAATCGCACCATGACGGATATCTACTCTGCGGTATTACCCAAAGACCGGCAGGCGGAGACTGCGCACCGGTATATGCTTGGCGTTTACAGGGTGATGAGGACGCTTACCCAAAAGCATCCAAAAGTTTTGTTTGAAGGCTGCGCGGCCGGAGGAAATCGCTTTGACTTAGGCATGTTATGTTATTTTCCGCAGATCTGGGCCAGCGATGATACGGATGCGATCTGTCGCGCGGAGATACAGACCGGATACAGTTACGCTTATCCGCAATCCACGTATACGGCACATGTCTCGGATGTGCCCAACCACCAGACACTTCGAAGGACTCCGCTCGAAACAAGATTTCAGACAGCAGCCTTTGCGGTACTCGGATATGAGTGCAACTTAAGCGATATGGACGCAAAGGAAAAAGGAGCGATCGCCGCACAGGTGGAAGAATATAAAAAATGGAGAAGAGTCTTACAGTTCGGATCTTTTTACAGGATCAGAGGATTTGCGGACGCGGACGGGATGAGCGCTCTTTTTCCGTTAGCGGGAAACGATGTGGAATGGTGTGTCGTATCGGAAGACGGATCGAAGGCTGTATCGTATCTGCTGCAAACACTGGTACATCCCAATATTCAGACGGAAGTTTTGCATCCGGCCGGATTAAAGGACGAAGCGCTCTACCGTATAAGCGGGAGAGAGATTGCTTTTGATTTAAAAGATTTCGGCGGTCTGGTTAATTATGTGGCGCCCTTCCATGTCAAGCAGGATGGCGCGGTCCACAATGTATTGTCGCATTTTGTTCCGATGAATGCGGAGAAGGAGACGCACAGGATGTACGGAAGTGCCATCAAGTACGCGGGCATCCATCTTAAGTCAGCATTTTCATCGGCAGGGTATCGTGAAAACATGAGGTTTTACCCGGATTTTGCTTCCCGGATGTATTATATAAAAGAGATCCGGAGAACAAATTCTTAAAAGGGGGAATACCCGTATCAGGAGAGGAGATAGAGATGAAAAAGTCGGAAATAAGGAAGAAAATCTGGTTGAACGACGGGTGGTTATTTACGGAAACATTTGATGAAAAGATTCTTGAGAAGGAGTGTACCTGCCCTTTGGAGGAGGTCCGTATTCCGCATACCGTAAAGGAGACCCCATATCATTATTTTGACGCAAAGGTTTACCAGATGGTAAGCGGATATCGTAAAGTGCTGCATGCCCCGAAGGAGTGGGAAGGAAAGCGCGTTTTCTTAAACTTTGATTCTGTGGGACACGGCGCATGGGTTTATTTAAACGGTGAGCAGATAGGAGAGCATCACTGCGGATATACGGCCTTTTCGATGGAGTTAACGGGAAAGTTACGTCTTGGAGAAGATAATATTCTTGCGGTCAAAGTAGACAGCAGAGAGTCTCAGAATATCCCGCCCTACGGATATGTGATCGACTATATGACCTATGGCGGAATATACCGTGAGGTTTCACTGGAGATCTGCGGGGAGGATCATATACGGGATATTTTTGTAAAGCCGCAGATCCCGGATGAGATAAAACTTCCGAAAGTTTCGGAGTTTTGCTCCTTTGTCTTTGACGGAACGGTGCATTTTTCCGTAGAGACGGATGAAAAGACAGACTCTTCGGATAAAAAGATTTCCGTTAGGATCAGAGAGAAAAAGAGCAGAGAAAAGATCTATGAAAACAGCTTTGAAGTATCTTCCCTTACATGTAAGAGCGAAGGCGGCAGGAAAGTATACGAAATCTCTATTCCTTTATCGAAAGTACATTTGTGGGATTCGACATCACCGGTTTTATATGAGACAAAGGTAGCGTTTATATCAGGAGCGGAGACATCAGATGAAGTAACAGTGACCTTTGCTTTCAGGAGATCCGAGTTTAAGAAAAACGGTTACTATCTGAATGGCAGGAGATTCAAATTGCGCGGTTTAAATCGTCATCAGTCCTATCCTTATGTGGGATATGCGATGCCGGCTTCCATGCAAAAAAACGACGCAGATATACTTCGCTTTGAGCTTGGCTGCAATGCTGCCAGAACGTCTCATTATCCCCAATCGCATCATTTTCTGGATCGCTGTGATGAGATCGGATTGCTTGTATTTACGGAAATGCCGGGATGGCAGCATATCGGAGACTCGCAGTGGAAGGATCAGGCTGTAAAGAACTGCGAAGAAATGGTGATTCAGTATCGAAATCATCCTTCGATCATTCTGTGGGGCGTCAGGATCAACGAATCCGTCGATGATGATGAGTTTTATACAAGGACCAATGAAGTGGCTCATCGTCTGGATGATACCAGACCGACAGGCGGAGTGCGCTTTATAAAAAAGAGTCATCTGTTGGAGGATGTTTATACCTACAATGATTTTTTGCATGACGGAAAGCATCCCGGATGCGATAAAAAGCAGACGGTTACACCGGATATGTCAAAGCCGTATCTGATCAGTGAGTACAACGGACATATGTATCCGACAAAAGCGTTTGATGATGAGGCACACAGACTGGAGCACGCCCTTCGGCACACCAATGTGATCGACGCCGTCAACGAACAGACGGATATCGCGGGAGCCTTCGGGTGGTGTATGTTTGATTACAACACACATAAGGATTTCGGAAGCGGTGACAGGATCTGTTATCACGGGGTGATGGATATGTTCCGCAATCCCAAGCTGGCGGCAGCGGTATACGCGTCCCAGCAGAACAGGATCCCGGTGCTGGAGGTATCTTCTTCCATGGATATAGGAGAACATGCGGCCGGAAACAGAGGAAAGGTATTTATCTTTACCAATGCGGACAGTGTCAGGATGTATCGCGGCGACCGGCTTTTAAAAGAGTATACGCAGAAGGATTCGCCCTATAAGAATATGAGGCACGCGCCTATCCTCATCGACGATTATGTGGGAAATGAGATGAAGGAAGAAGAGGGATTTAGCGAGCATCAGAATAAGGTCGTCAAAGAAGCTCTTAATTATGTGGCTCAATATGGGATGAACGATATGCCGATCGCCATTAAAGCCAAACTGGCTGAAGCGATGGGAGTGTATCACATGAGCTTTGATCAGGCCTATGCGCTGTACCAGAAATATGTCGGAAACTGGGGCGGAGAGGCAGCGGTATTCCGTTTTGAGGCGATCAAAGACGGCAGGGTTGTAAAGACGGTTACCAAAACAACAACGTCAGCACTTATGATAAGAGTAACGGCAGATCATGTGAAGATGAGAGAAGGAGCCACCTATGATGTGGCCGCAGTCCGCATTCAGGTGACGGATGAGTATGGAAATGTTGCGCCCTTCTTCTCACACCCTCTTCCTGTTTCGGTGGAAGGACCGCTTGAGATCATCGGTCCGAAGGAAGCGTGGGTGAGCGGCGGTATGGGCGGTACATACCTTCGTACGACCGGCAAGAGTGGTGAGGCGGTGCTTACCGTAGGATTCCCGGAGGAATGGAAAGAACTCGGAATGGAGGATGTTTCCGTACGCTTTTCTGTAGAAGCATAACCCCCTAACTTGCTCAAATACTTTAAAGTGTGTACAATAACTTCGGGTATTTGCGCGGCTGGGAGGAAGAGTATGATTTACACGGTGACCTGCAATCCTTCATTGGACTATATAATGGAGCTGGATTCTTTTTTCGAGGGGAAAACAAACCGGAGCAGAAAAGAGACGATCTGTGTCGGAGGCAAGGGGATCAATGTATCGATCGTTCTTCACGAGATCGGGCAGGAGACGACGGCTTTTCTTTTCGCTGCCGGATTTGTGGGCGATGAGATCGTAAGAAGAATGAACGCTTCGGGTATCCCTTCCAGGATCATTTCACTCCCGGACGGGTGTTCCAGGATCAATGT
>CALDIE010000228.1 GCA_937901625.1 uncultured Lachnospiraceae bacterium | reverse complement strand
CAGACTGACCGGTACCATAGCGGTTATCAAAGAAATGCTTACACTGTGCATTATTTACCTTTACCATCGGGAAAAGCAGTTTCCCCTCTCTGTTCATTGCCTCCAGACGGATGATACCGGTAGTCGTCTCCTCACAGCCACCGATCACCTGAGGAATGAGATCCCTTAACTCCGTATGCATCATGTGCACCAGATCCCCGCCGTCATCGATAATGATATTGGGCCCAACTTCCAAAACCTTACGGATATGTTCCTCATACTGTTCCGGCGTGCAGGCATGCCATGCATGTACTTCCAAACCGGCCTTTACCAAAGCCGCAGCCACATCATCCTGTGTGGAGAGCGGATTGGATCCGGTAACATACATCTCTGCTCCGCCTGCTTTCAATACCTTACAAAGATAGGCTGTCTTCGCTTCCAAATGAACCGAAAGAGCCACTTTAATACCTTCAAAGGGTTTTGTCTCACTAAATTCAGCCTCCAGTGTTCTAAGCAGATCGCAATGATTTTTAACCCACTCGATCTTCAATTCCCCACTCGGTGCCAATGCAATGTCTCTGATGTCGCTTCCCATTTTTTCTCCTTTTATCCTTTATTTTTTTCAGCTATTTTTTTGTTTCTTTTGGTTTTTCTATTTTCTTGGGTTTTTCTTTTTTGTTTTTCTTTTTGTTTTTCTTTTTTTCTATTTGGTGGTTATTGGGGGCATTTGGTGGGTTTATTTCTTTTCGGAAAAGTATCCCCAAAAACTATTCTGTATCCAGACCTCTGTAATAATCCTCAATCTTCGGTCTCGCGGCCAGGTAAAAAATCTTTAAGCGAATATCAAAATGTTTCCCCATGCTGTCCATCATAATGGAATCCGCCTTTTCAAAGGACATACTGTCTTTGTAGCATCTCTTGCTGACTAAAGCATCGTAAACATCCGCGATAGCCATGATCCTGGCCTCCAAAGGGATCTCCTCCCCTTTCAGTCCTTCCGGATAACCGGAGCCATCCATACGCTCATGATGATAGTGCGCAACATTCTCGGCCATCTTGCGAAATTCTTCATCATTGGTATCTTCGAGGATCGAATACAGGATTTCCGCGCCTTTTGCCGCATGCACCTTCATCTTTTCAAATTCTGCCGGAGTATAACGTTTTTGCGTCTGCAGGATCGCATCCGGAACCGCAATCTTTCCGATATCATGGAGTGGCGCAGCCTTAATGATATTTTTCACAAACGTATCCGTGATCCTGTTCTGCTCAACAAACTCTTTATCCTTCACTATCTCGCCCATCAGGATTTCAACTACATCACTGGTACGCACAATATGACCGCCGGTGGAATTATCGCGGCTCTCCACAAGTTTCGCCATACTTCGCAAAAGCCGGTTATGCATCTTTACAACATCAGCTGTCTTTCTTTCCACTTCATCCTCGAGCTCATCATTGAAATGATTAAGCAGCGAGATATAATTCTGGTTTTGTGTATCATCGGTGACGATCAGCTGATATCCGTGTTTCTTCTGATCATGGATGAGGTAATTAATGATAACCTGATAGGTCATATCATCCTTTTGATAATAAAATCTATCCTGTTTTTCATCGTTCTCAAACTTCTTGATCTGTGGCAAAAAGAGATCATTTAACGTTTGGCTTCGTTTTAAAGGATAATCTACGATCAGCTCGTTTAAGTTTAAGAATATTTTTCGCGCGGTCGGATTGCTGCCTAAATAATTATACTTAAAATCAAAGGAGATAAAACCGGTCGTTCCGCTTTCATTAATGGAATCAACCGCTACATCGCTCACCTCGTAAAGACAGGTATAATGCGCGATCACGAGATAAACGATCTGTGCCAAAACATATCCCGCAGGCAAAATCTCAACCGAATCCAAAATCCTTCCCTGGAATACATAACAGAGAAGCGAGATCATTGCCGGAAGATACAACATCAGCGTGATCCTTCGCGAAATCTCATTTTTCATCCACAGGCTGTAAGATATCGCTACAATTGACAAAAGGAAAAATACAAACACACAAACCACAAAAGCGCCGTGTAACGGTCCGTATACTTTATTTATAAGCAACTTTCCCGCCTGCTGTTCGATGGTGATAGAACGATAAAAAATACTACTCTGTCCAATGGTAAGCGAAGTACCGTAAAAAAAGAGTGAGATCACAAAAAGAAGGATCCTTGCCCATCGCGGCAACCCGATCCTGCACATATGAAAAATATAATAGGTAATAAAAAGCGGTAAAAAACTTCCACCCAGATAAGTCATCTTGATACCCGCGATAACAGCCTCTGCATTGGTGGCGGTAGACTCGATATAATAGCCAAGACAGACAACCGGAATGATCAGAAAGATCAGTGAAAGATTCACGCTGAAATGCTTGTCCCAGATGATCACATAAATACAGGTAAAAACTACCGACAGGACAAACAAAATGGTGTAATACAAAAGTGCCCCCTGCAAGTTTATCTCCTCCTTCCTTAACAAACTCCCTCAAAGAATGAATCTGTAGGCGTGACGCCATTATAACATTTTAGAAAAAGTTACTCAATCCGGTTACCTGTTAAAAAGACCGGGTATAAAAGACGTCTTTGCACCTCTTTGCATGTCTTTGAAATTCTTTGAAATTCTTTGAAATTATTTGTAATCCTTTTTTACAGCATAAAAAGCAAAAAGAACATCGTATGGAAACACTATCCCACAATGCTCTTTATTCCTTCCATTTCGATATTCAATTACACTTTTTCATCCTCTTATTGCAAACCGACCTCATAGACGATCAACTGAAATTCACAGTATCAATCGTCAATGTAGTAGAAATCTTCAACATCTGCTTATCGATCTCTTCTTCCGCTTCTTCATACGTCTTACGTCTGATCGCATGTGATATATCGCTCGTAAAGAAGTAGCCTCGCATAAGTTTTTTTGCAAGATATTCTCCGGTCTCAATATCCCGTACAACAAACATCTCTCCCAATTCAGTTCACCTCTAACTTGCTGTCCATTTAACTGTCAAATTTACTATAGTACTATATAGTATTTTGTACAAAAAAGCAAGTGGGTTTTCCAAATGGTAAGCCCTTACATTCAATATTTTCCTGAAATAATGGCATCCATATTAACATGACAGTATAGATATGCCTCAAAAATACATCTTATCAAAACAAAAAGGAGAAGCACTAACCTGCTTCCCCTTCGCTGCCGGCAACCGGAATCGAACCGGTACGATATCGCTACCACAGGATTTTAAGTCCTGCGCGTCTGCCAGTTCCGCCATGCCGGCATGGACACTGGTTCCAATGGGGCCTATAGGGCTCGAACCTATGACCCTCTGCTTGTAAGGCAGATGCTCT
>CALDIE010000227.1 GCA_937901625.1 uncultured Lachnospiraceae bacterium | reverse complement strand
TGTATTATCGTGCACATCGCTTGGAATTATTGTAGGACGATTGTAGGACTTTTTTGCCTCTCGTCCACTGAAACCCTTGATTTTACGGCATTTCCTACGATAATGATTTCAGTGTCGGGAAAAGTAAAACATCCCTTATAGCCGGACTATTTGTCATTATCATAACCATACGATCAATACCGTAACCGATACCGCCGGTAGGAGGCATACCAACACTAAGCGCATTGAGGAAATCCTCATCCGTATGTTCTGCTTCAGCATCCCCTGCTGCCGCATTGGCATCCTGCTGTTCGAAGCGTGCTCTCTGGTCGATCGGATCGTTTAACTCCGAATATGCATTTGCCATCTCCCAGCCGTTCATGAAGAATTCAAAACGCTCAACATATTCCGGATTCTCCGGCTTCTTCTTGGTAAGCGGACTGATCTCGATCGGATGATCCATTATGAACGTAGGCTGGATCAGATGTTCCTCAACATAAGTTTCGAAGAAGAGATTCAGGATATCACCCTTCTTATGTCTCTCCTCATATTCAATATGATGCTCATCCGCAAGCTTTTTTGCTGTTTCCGTATCTGCAATGGTATTCCAATCCACTCCCGCATATTTCTTAACGGCATCCACCATCGTCAGACGTTCAAAAGGCTTAGACAGATCCATCACGTGCTCGCCATAGGTGATGATCTCGGATCCGTTCACCTCCTGTGCCACTCTGCGATACAGGCGCTCGGTAAGATCCATCATTCCGTTATAATCCGTATAAGCCTGATAAAGCTCCATCAAAGTAAACTCGGGATTGTGTCTGGTATCAAGTCCCTCGTTACGAAACACACGGCCAATCTCATATACTCTCTCCAACCCGCCGACGATCAATCTCTTTAAATACAATTCCAGAGAAATTCTCAATCTCAGATCCTCGTCAAGAGCGTTAAAGTGTGTCTCAAAAGGTCTTGCAGCGGCACCGCCGGCATTAGCCACCAGCATCGGTGTTTCCACCTCCATGAATCCCTGTTCATCCAGGAATCTGCGAATGCAGGAGATCACCTTGGACCGCTTAACAAAAGTATCCTTTACCTCTTCATTCATGATAAGGTCGACATATCTCTGACGATACCTTACATCTGTGTTGGTAAGACCATGATACTTTTCCGGAAGTATCTGTAAAGACTTCGAAAGCAAGGTAACGGCATCGACATGGAGAGATACCTCTCCCATCTGTGTACGGAATACAAAGCCCTTTACACCTACGATATCTCCGATATCATATTTTTTAAATCCGGCATAGGCCTCTTCCCCAAGGGAATCCTTGCTGACATACAGCTGCATATTTCCCTTCAGATCCTGAATATTGGCAAAGGAAGCCTTTCCCATCACACGCTTTCCCATCAGTCTGCCTGCCAAAGACACTCTGATCGGCTGTGCATCCATGATCGCACGCTTCTCTTCATAGGCAGCCTTAAGCAATTCCTTCTTTTCTTTCTCTAAGGCTGTTTTCTGCTCCGCATCTGCCTCATCACCGGATTCCGCAAGCTTTGCGATCTTCTCATCCAGCTCCTTTGTGGAAGGTTCCTCTACGCCCGTAAGAAGCTTCGACTCAAGCTCTTCATAAAGCGCCTTTGCCTCTGCCGTATGATGCGTCTGATCATACTTTGTGATCACAAAAGGATCCTTCCCCTCCGCCTGAAGAGCAGCCAGTTTTTCCCGGCGCACCTTTAAAAGCTGCTTCTCATCCACCTGCTGTTCCGTAGTATTCTTCTTATTCTTTTGTCCGTTATTGTTCTGCTCTTCACTCACGATACGATACTCCCAACCAAGCCGCCCGTTACCGGTCCGGCTAACGTATTCATTTTCTTACTTATTTTCTACCCAGAAGTCCATAACTTTGTATTTCAAAACACCATCCGGCGCATCCACCAGAACAGTCTGCTTTTTCTTAGCACCGATCAGCGCTCTTCCCAAAGGAGATTCATTGGAAATAACTCCCTTTAAGACATCTGCCTCGGATGTTCCTTTGATGGTATACTGAAGCTCTTCCTTAAGCTCTACATCCTGAACTTTTACCGTGCTGCCGAAAGAAATCTGGTCGGTAGACTGAATACCCTCGACAACCTCAACATTTTTGAGCAGTTCCTTTAATTCATCAATACGAGCCTTGACATTTCTCTGCTCGTCCTTAGCAGCATCGTACTCTGCGTTCTCGGACAAGTCACCCTGTTCTCTGGCCTCTCCGATCTTCTCGGAGATCTCCTTCATCCTGACATGTTCCAAATAGTGGAGCTCTTCCTCGTACGCATTTAATCCTTCTCTGGAAATCTGCTTCTTTTCCGCCATGATCGTATCCGCCTTTCTGTTTCTGTTCTTACAAACTAATACAACCTAATGCTTTCGGGAGCGCCAACGGGCTCTGCCCCCATTATCATTGACACTCGATTATATCCCGTTTTGCCGTTCAATGTCAAGTACTACCGGGACGCCCTAACTGCACCGCTGTTTCCTACGGGATGATCTCATCCAACAGACGCCTAAGCTCATCCATCGTTTCCAACTCACAAGCCGCCTTACGCAATCTTGCCGCATTAGGAAATCCCGCCAGATACCAGGCAACATGTTTTCTCATCTCACGCATCCCGATATATTCACCTTTACAGGCAATCTGCAGTTCGCCATGCCGTAAGATCATCTCTTTCTTTTCGGTAAGTGACGGAGCCTCGGGAAGTTCTCCGGTCTCCAGGTAATGAATCGTCCTTGAAAAGATCCAGGGATTACCCTGTGCCGCTCTGCCTATCATGACGCCGTCGCATCCGGTCTCGCGAATCATTCTTTCTGCTGCCTCCGGACTGTCCACATCCCCGTTTCCGATCACCGGTATTTGAACCGCCTCTTTTACTCTGGCAATGATTTCCCAATCGGCTTTTCCGGAGTAATACTGTTCTCTGGTCCTGCCGTGTACCGCAATTGCGGAAGCTCCGGCCTCCTCCATGCGAAGAGCCATTTCCACCGCATTGATATGATCCTCATCAAACCCTTTGCGGATCTTGACTGTTACAGGCTTGCGGATCCGCTCCGTCATTGCCTTTACGATCTTTGCGGCTAAGAGCGGGTCTTTCATCAAAGCCGACCCCTCACCGTTATTGACCACTTTGGGAACCGGGCATCCCATATTTATATCCAGCAGGGCAAAAGGTCGATCTTCTATTCTTGCGGCGATCTCTCCCATGATCTTGGGCTCCGATCCGAAGAGCTGGAGGCTGACCGGCATCTCCCTTGGATCGATCTGCATCAGACTCTCCGTATTTTTATTCTTGTACAACACAGCCTTTGCGCTGATCATCTCCATGCACAAAAGTCCCGCGCCCTGCTCTTTGCACAGCAGGCGAAAAGGAAGATCCGTTACCCCCGCCATAGGCGCCAGGATCACCGGATTGTCCAGGATCACATTGCCGATCGTTAATTGTTTCTTCATTCGATTTCCATACTGTCCTTACTTCTGGTTCTTTTCATATATGATCCTGAGTCCATCGAGTGTAAGACTCCGGTCATATTTATCGATGACATCCGTCTCATCGGCGATTATACTGCCGAGTCCTCCTGTCGCCACCACTTTCATCTTTTTGTCACCCTCTAACGCATAACCCGCCTCTTGGGCAACCTTCTTTACAATATATTCCGTCTGTCCGATCTGTCCGTAGAGATCGGAAGAGCGTCGTGTAGGGAAAGAGT
>CALDIE010000226.1 GCA_937901625.1 uncultured Lachnospiraceae bacterium | reverse complement strand
AGGAGCTTGTTGCCAAACTCTCCGCCAATGTACCTTCGGCGGGACTTTCCGGGAACGAAGCGTCAGCCGGATCGGAGATGGGCATACTTAAGAAAGCCATCAAGTCAAACGGTCGGAATATGTCGATCCGAAAGCTCTTCGATCAGATACCGGATCTGTTAAGACGCCTTTGTCCGTGCATGCTGATGAGTCCGATCTCCGTTGCGCAGTATATCGATCCGGGATTCCCCAAGTTTGATCTGGTCATCTTTGATGAGGCGTCCCAGCTGCCGACCAGTGAGGCCGTTGGAACGATCGCCAGAGGAGAAAACGTGATCGTGGTAGGAGATCCCAAACAGCTCCCGCCGACGTCTTTCTTCCAGGTCAGCAAAGTGGATGAAGAGAATGAGGAAAAAGAGGATCTGGAGAGCCTGCTCGACGATTGTCTTGCCATTTCCATGCCGCAGGAATACTTAAAGTGGCATTATCGCTCCAGGCACGAGAGCCTGATCGCGTACAGCAACCGTCGTTACTATGACAATAAGCTCTATACCTTCCCTTCACCGAATGATCTGAGATCGGAAGTCAGCCTCGTGCGGGTGGAAGGCTTCTATGATAAGGGTAAGACGAAACAGAATAAGGCTGAAGCGGGGGCAGTGGTGGCCGAGATCGTACGCCGCTTATCCGACCCGGTTCTAAGGCAGGACAGTATCGGCGTGGTAACGTTTAGCCAGGTACAGCAGAATCTGATCGACGATATGCTCTCGGATGAATTTGCAAAACATCCGGAACTCGAAGACTATGACCGTCAGAGTAAGGAACCCGTATTTATCAAGAATCTGGAGAATGTACAGGGTGATGAACGTGATGTGATCCTCTTCTCTGTCGGCTACGGACCGGACCGTGACGGCAAGGTGTCCATGAATTTCGGACCGCTTAACAGAGACGGCGGATGGCGTCGATTAAATGTTGCCATTTCCAGAGCGAGAAAGCAGATGATCGTTTACGCGGTGATCCGTCCGGAACAGATCGATGAAGGAAGAACCCGTTCGGAAGGCGTGGCCGGCTTAAAGGGCTTTCTGGAATATGCGGCCAGAGGCGAGGTGGCGCTTCCGGTACGCGGCAACCTGATCGAAAAGAAGGAAGATTCCCTGATCCCGGAGATCGCGGAAGCTATACGCGGACTTGGCTATGATGTAAAAACACAGATCGGCTGTTCGGAGTTTAAGATGGATATCGGCATAGTGGATCCCGAAGAGCCGGATACATATCTGTTGGGAATACTTTGCGACGGTGAGAACTGCTATCATTCTTCGACGGCAAAAGATCGCTTTGTATTGCAGCCTTCCGTTTTGCGCGGACTAGGCTGGAAAACGATGCGGCTCTGGACGCTGGAATGGCTAGATGATCCGGAGGCTGTTTTGGAGAGGGTTAAGAAGGCAGTCGAAGAAGCGACGGAAAGTAAGATCACCGAAAAAGCAGAAGTGGAGGATACGGCAGAAGGAGAGGAAGCAGAGGCAGCAGAGTATGAAGCCCTTCCGGCCGGCGAAAAGTCCATAGAAGGACGAATGGTGGATCTGGGTAACGGTCTGGTATTTGAGAGAGAAGAGGAAAAATCCTTTGCTTCGGAACGTCGCAGGGACTGGAATCCGATCGTGCCAGCAGGGAAGTATACACAGACGGACTTTAACTCCGGCAATTTTGACTCTATCATCGAGTCCGTGATGGAAGGATTTTTAAGAGAGGAATGCCCGGTCAGTCGACAGGTATTGCAAAAAAGGGTATTCGGTGCCTTCAATGTACTTAAGAAAAATGCCAGGTCGGAGGAGACATTCGAACGCGTATTGGGTCTTATACCGCATCAGGAAGTGGAAGAGGAGGACAGGATCTTCTGCTGGCTTTCCGGTCAGGATCCGGCGGAGTGGGATATTTACAGAGTGTCGAAGCCTTATGCGGAACCGAGACCTGTGGACGATATCTGTGCCGCGGAGGTATGCGCGGCCGCCAAAGATGTCCTTATGATGCAGGGCAGTATAGAAAAGAAGGAGCTGATCCGTGAAACCGCCAGGTTACTTGGCTTTTCGAGGATGGGGAAAAATATTGAGCAGGTGATGACCTTCGGAATAGAAGAAGGGATCCGCAAAGGCGTATTTTTGGAAAGAGAGGACGGAATGGTCCATATGGGTTGATCCGTTGTATTCAAAGGTTGATACAGGAGATCTTTACACAAGTTAGTCATTAAAACACAAGTTGCACAAAACTAACCGGAAAGCCTTATTTTACGGGCTTTTCCGGTTCTTTTTTTCTTGAGATTTTTTATGGGAAATGGTAATATGAAAATCGGAATTAAAGATATGGAAGAAAAACAAACAACAAAAAACATAAAAAAACAATAACAAAAAAATGGAGAGAAATTTATGTACAAGATTCTAGAAGCGGAGCATTTAAATGACTCTATTTTTCGCATGGTCGTGGAAGCGCCGATGGTGGCCAGAGCCTGCGAGCCGGGACAGTTTGTCATTGTCAGGACGGATGAAGAAGGAGAGCGTATTCCTTTGACCATTTGCGATTATGACAGAGAGAAGGGTACGATCACGATCGTTGTACAGGTGATCGGTGCCGGTACCACAATGATGGGCAGGTTAGGGACCGGAGAATTTTTGCAGGATATGGTCGGACCTCTGGGACAGCCTTCCGAGCTGGTAACATCTCCGCTTGAGGAAGTAAAAGCGAAAAAGATCGTGTTTGTGGCAGGCGGTCTGGGAACCGCACCCGTGTATCCGCAGGTGAAGTGGCTGCATGAGAACGGGATCGATGCCGACGTGATCATCGGTGCCAAGACGAAAGATATCCTGATCATGGAAGACGAGATGAAGGCGGTTGCCGGCAATCTTTACATCACCACGGACGACGGATCCTACGGCCGTTCCGGCATGGTTACAAAGTGCCTGGAGGATCTTGTAAAAGAAGAAGGCAAGTCCTACGACCTTTGCATTTGTATCGGCCCCATGATCATGATGAAATTTGTATGTAAATTAACAGAGACTTTAAATATTCCTACCGTTGTCAGTATGAACCCCGTTATGGTTGACGGAACCGGTATGTGCGGCGCCTGCCGTTTGAGCGTGGACGGCGAAGTAAAATTCGCCTGCGTGGACGGACCGGAGTTTGACGGACATAAGGTGAACTTTGATGAGGCGATGAGAAGAACGCAGACCTACCGTGAACAGGAGACGGCTGCAAGGAACGCGCTGTAACCGCCGATCATTTGGATGGACGATCAAAAGACAGATAATGGAGGATGATATGGAAGTAAATGTTATGAAGAAGGTGCCTGTCAGAGAACAGGAACCAAAGGTTAGAGCTTGTAATTTTGAAGAAGTTTGTCTCGGATATAATGAAGAAGAAGCGATGGCGGAGGCAACCAGATGCCTTAACTGTAAGAATGCAAGATGCGTCGTGGGATGTCCCGTATCGATCAACATTCCGGCCTTTATCCAGCATGTAAAAGAAGGAAATTTTACGGACGCGTTCAATACCATCAGCGAGTCGTCCGCGTTGCCGGCTGTCTGCGGCCGTGTGTGCCCGCAGGAGAGCCAGTGTGAAGGAAAATGTATCCGCGGTATCAAGGGTGAAGCGGTTTCCATCGGCAAGCTGGAGCGCTTTGTAGCCGATTGGGCAAGAGAAAAAGGGATCAAGCCCACTCCGGCAGAGGAAAAGAACGGCAAGAAGGTGGCTGTGATCGGTTCCGGTCCGGCAGGTCTGACCTGCGCCGGCGATCTGGCAAAGGAAGGATATGACGTAACGATCTACGAGGCATTGCACAAAGCGGGCGGCGTATTGGTATACGGTATTCCGGAGTTCCGTCTTCCCAAGGAAAGAGTAGTGGAGAAGGAGATTGAAAACGTCAAATCTTTAGGCGTTAAGATCGAAACCAATGTCATCATCGGCAAGTCGATCACCATCGACGAACTTATTGAGCAGGAGGGATACGATGCTGTATTTATCGGATCCGGTGCAGGACTTCCGAGATTTATGGGTATCCCCGGAGAGAATGCGAACGGCGTATTCTCCGCAAATGAGTACCTGACAAGAAGCAACCTGATGAAGGCGTTTGACGAAAACAGCAATAC
>CALDIE010000225.1 GCA_937901625.1 uncultured Lachnospiraceae bacterium | reverse complement strand
AGCCGATGTGGCGATGCTCAGGGACAGGCTAGCAGCCCATCCAGGCTGGTTCGGTACGGGAATCCGTTCCCGCAACGAAGTGTCGGTGTTCGCCTCCGACGGTTCCCTTCACCGCCCGGACAGGGTGGTGGAGAATGCCGACGGAAGCATCGACGTAATAGACTACAAGTTCGGCGCCGAGCGCCCTTCCTACCTACGCCAGGTCCGCCGTTATATGGACCTTTACAGTGATATGGGCTTCAAGCCGGTCCGCGGCTATGTGTGGTACGTCCCCCAAGACAAGGTAGTGGAAGCAGGACAATGATTATAACCGGAAATGAAAGAGTTTGAAATAAGCTGCCCGCTCACCAGGGAACCCAGGCTCAAGGAGATAGAAGCCAAGGCAGGGGGGCTCAAATGGGTGCTCAAGAAGCGCTCGGTAGATGCCCGGAAGGAACCCGTATGGCGTTATCAGTATGAGGCTTACGCACCGGGAGAGGAAGTGCCGGAATATGTTCAGGCACCTTACCTTGATGTCCACGATGCGCCCCCGGTGCTGATTGTGGGCGCAGGCCCCGCCGGAATGTTTGCGGCGCTCAAGCTGCTTACCCTCGGCCTTAAACCGGTGGTGCTTGAGCGCGGGAAGAATGTGCACGAGCGCAAGTTCGACATGGCCCGCCTGTCCCGCGAGGGCGTAGTTGACCCCGATTCCAATTACTGTTACGGCGAGGGCGGGGCCGGGGCCTTCTCGGACGGCAAGCTTTACACCCGTTCCTCCAAGCGGGGCGACATCCGCGAGGTCCTCTATCAGCTGGTGTCATTTGGAGCATCCAAAGACATACTCATCGACGCCCATCCCCATATAGGCTCTGACAAACTGCCCTCAGTGGTTGAGAATATCCGCAAATGCGTTACGGAGCATGGCGGAGAATATCATTTCGGCGCACACGTATGCAGGATTGAGAATTCGCCTGAAGGCGTGAGCGCCGTTTGCGCCGACGGCAGGAGTTTCAGCGGCCGCAGGCTTATCCTGGCCACCGGCCATTCCGCCAGGGATGTGTACGAGATGCTTGAGTCCAGGGGCGGATCGCTCGAAGCCAAGGGCTTTGCGCTCGGTGTGCGCGTGGAACATCCGCAGGAGATGATCGGGAAGAAAGGGTATCGCGAGATATTTACGGATCCCCTGATCTTGACGGTAACGCTGCCGGGAACGATGATAACGCTGATAGATCTGTATGTGTTGTTTAAAAATCATAAAAAACTGGGGATGATCAACAGTATCCCATTGGCGGTCTATCCGCTGTTTTCCGTCAGGTACATATTGCCGGAAAGACTGTTTGATTATTTCGGACCGACATACGGCGGACAGGCCGTTGTCCTGATATTGATCTTTTTGCTGATTCAGAATGTCCGTATGCTGGAACAGATGGTTTTGGAGAATGAGATGGCTAATCGACGGCTGGATATGATCGAGTATCATGTCAAGCCGCATTTTATCTTTAATGTCTTGAACACGATCTATTATCTATGCGATTCGGATGTGAAAATGGCACAGGAGAATATAAGCCATCTTTCCAATTATATTCGGGATAATCTGACCGGGATCGGGGAGGAGGATCTGGTTGAATTCAGTACGGAAGTGTCCACGATCAAGAACTATCTCGCGCTGGAAAAGATGCGATACGGAGAAGAGCTGGAATATTATTTTGACCTCAAGGAAAGTGATTTCCTGATTCCCAGACTTTCGGTGGAGATGTTCGTGGAAAGTGCGGTAAAAACAGGTGTAAGAGGAAAAGCCGACGGAGGAAGCGTAACGGTAAGTACCTATCGGGAGAAGGATGAGATCCATATCCTTGTCAAGGATGACGGAAACGGCTACGTGGACGGAAGACAGGTGCTTACGGACAGCCCGTATGTCGGATTGCTAAACGCGAAGGAACGCGTGGGGAAGATGTGTAACGGAACGGTTAACATTACATCCAAACGCGGGAGAGGTACTACGGTGGAAATCGTGTTACCGGCGGATCAGAGTGAGTTACAAGGGAGAAGGGGCTGACGAACGGAAAGGGGCGCAGATGACAGTGATCGTTTTGGATGATGAAAAGATTGCCCTCGAGGGAATGGTGCGGACAGTAAAAAAAGTGCTGCCGGATGCGGAGGTTCTGGGTTTTCGGAAAGCAAAAGATGCGGTAAAAGCCGGGATTGAGAAAAAGTGTTCCATTGCCTTTTTGGATATCGAGATGAAAGATATGAACGGGATCGAAGCGGCAGAATTGCTTCGAAGCAACCTGCCTGCGGTTAATATCATCATGACGACGGCTTATGCCGAATACAGTTTAAAAGCACTCTCCATGCATGTCAGCGGATATCTGTTAAAACCCGTTACGGAAGAAAAGATACGATATGAACTGGATCATCTGCGCTACGCGATCGGGGAGGAGAAGGAAGAGCCAGCCATTAAAATAAGGGCTTTCGGCTCTTTTGAAATTTTCTGGAAAGATAAGCCGATGAAGTTTAAATATGCCAAGACCAAAGAACTGGTAGCCCTCTTAGTGGACCGTAAAGGGGCTTTTTGTTCCAATGCGGAGATCGAGGCGATCCTTTGGGAGGATGATGAACCTCATGCAGAGTATCTTAAGAAGATCAAACAGGATCTTCGCGCTGCCATGTCGGCCTTGGGCTGTGAAGATGTGATCCTTGCGCAGAGAGGTCAGTTAGCAATCACCCGGACGGGTATAGACTGCGATTACTTTCGTTTCCTTGACGGGGAGAAGGACGCGGTCGAAGCCTACCGGGGAGAGTATATGGAGCAGTTTAGCTGGGCAGAATATACCAAAGGCGGCTTAAATAACGGTTAATCCGCTTGGATGTCCACTTTCTGTCCCCCTTGGCTAGGTAGAATAAACTCAAGACAAAGCAGGCGTTTTTAGTTGTATTGGTATTTTAACCCTAACGGACGTCACGAATTGCTCCGTTGCTAAAGCATCTCTCGCAATTCTTAAAACAATCACAATCCGCGCAATAGAGCTGTTTGTCCGGGGTGGGGAGGAGACGACTATGAAAAGGAATATATATAAAAGGATCGGAGCATTATTATTAAGTGCCGTAATGGTATTTAGCGTGGGCTCGTCTGTCTTTGCGGATGATGACAATGTTTACACGGGTGTGAATCAAACGGAGGCAACCAGTGTAAGCGGAACGACATCCATTCCGCTGAACAAAACCATTGTTATCTTTAACACAGATGATGATACTGCTGTCCGCGAGCCGGATATCACCTTCAGCTATGCGTTGGCGCCGGTTAATTCCACCGCTGCAGAGGGGGCGCAGCTTTCCAGCACAGTAAACGATGGAACAAATACTGTACGGGTATACAATGGTGTTACATCTGCATTGAACGAACATACGCCTGTTACTAATCCTGCCAACATCACTTTCTCATCCACCAAGGAAGAAAATGATGAAACGGTTGCCAATACAGTAGCTGCCACTACCAAGGGATATGAGGATGAGAAAACCACAAACATTGGGGTTGACCCTGAGGGGTTCCCGCACGCCGGTATCTATCGTTACAAGATAACCGAAACTTCAAATCCCGCGAGTGTGGCTGATCGTGGTCTTGAGGCCCACACATCTTATGACAGCACCCGTTATCTGGACATTTACATTTATAATCCGGATTATGATGCTACCACAAACTCGACTGGACACAAAACCCTCTGGATGGGGGCTGCGGTAATCTTCAAAACACTGGTTACGACATCCGGATCGGAAGGCACCGATAACATCACCACTACCTTTGAAAAGACGACCGGCTTCGAGCCCGGATTGAATGGAACTCCGGGAACGACAGACTTTACTGGTGACGCAACGGTTGATCGTTACTTTACCTACAATCTGGATGTGACCAAGGCTATTACCGGAACCCTGGCTGACAAAACGCATGACTTCCCGTTCCAGATCGCCATCACCGGTGCGCTCGCGAATGCGGTTACAGTTGATGTTACAAATAGCAGTGCTTCTCCCGCAAATACTACGCTGAACGTATCCACTACTGTTGCAAATGACACGGCAGCGCTTAGAGACGGTGAAACCTATTCTGTGACCGGTCTGCCTAAGGGCACAACAGTGACCGTGACGGAGTATAACGATACGGTAGATGTCTACAAGCTGACCACAAGCTTTGCGGGTACCAGCTCTACTGCGACACAGTCGAGCGCGAATGAAGGAATCACATTGGACACTGCGACCGGTGAAACGGGGGTTTTGATCAACAGCGGCGATGCCAGTACCGTTAAGGCAGATACCAAGACGGTTCTGACCTTTACCAACAACCTGGAAACCATTTCACCGACCGGCGTTATCATTCGCTTCGCGCCGTATGTCCTGATGTTTGGCGTAGCATTTGCGATCTTTGTACTTCTTCGCAGACACGATGAGGATGAAGTATAAATTTTTTGAACATTGATCAGGCATCTTTTGACAGACAGAAAACATTTTTCAAATACAGTATGCCCCTATCCCGCGTTACTGGGGTAGGGGCATTTTTTAAGAACGGGGAGACTCTATGGAAGAAAGATCAGAAATGCATACATCCGGCACAGAGGCGGAAGAAGAAAAGAACGAGCCCCTCCGGCAGGAACCTTCAAACGAAAAATCCGGGAAAAAGAAAAAACGACGCAGGCTTCGCTACACACAGAGTTTTGTGGCGGAGCTTATTTTGGTCGTGTTCTTCGCGTATCTGCTCTTTGGGGTGATCTTCGGGCTGGAAACGGCACCGAATAATGACATGAAGCCGGCTTTTGCGGCGGGAGATCTCCTGCTGTACTTCCGCTTTGATAAGGATGTTTTATCGAGAGATATCATCGTCTTTGAAAAGAACGATACCATCTATGCGGGAAGAGTGATCGCCAAAGAAGGCGATACAGTTGAGATCACTGACAATGAGCAGGTAGTCGTCAACGGAAATACCATTATCGAGACGGATATTTATGCCGCAACGCCCAGATTTGAGGGATTTGTCGATTATCCGCTTACCTTGAACAAAGGTGAGTGCTTTGTCCTGTGTGATTCCAGAGCGGGATCGGAGGACAGCCGGTATTTCGGACCGGTCAGTCGAAGCGAGATCAAGGGAACCGTGATCAATATCCTCCGCAGGAACTCTCTGTAGGTTGGATTTAAGACAGAGATGCCACGGGAGGTGTCGCAATTCGTGACATCACCCGGGATCAAAAGATACTTTTGACTCCGGGATCATTTACGGGAAAGGAGGGAATCGGATGGGACAGATAATAGAAAAGGTCAGTAAATGGGCTGAAAGGATCCTGCATTTTGTGATATCGATCGCTGCGATCGCATTGATGATCTATGCCGGATATGCCATCTGGGACGCGTATTACACGCAGAAAAATGCTTTCATATCCGAGGATCTCCTGCAATATAAACCCATCATCGTATCGGAAGACGGCACCGTTACGATAACAACACAAGATACCTTCGGTCAGTTACAGCAGATCAATGAAGATGTCAAGGCGTGGCTTACCATTTACGGGACCAATATTGATTATCCTGTCTTACAGGGACGTGACGATCTGCAGTACGCAAGTGAAGATGTATTCGGAATGGCCAGCCTGACCGGTGCGATCTATATGTCCGCCGGTAACACGTCGGACTTTTCCGACTACTACAATATCATTTACGGCCACCATATGGAAAACGGCGCGATGTTCGGCGATATTGATAAATATGAGGAAGAAAACTACTTTAACTCCCACAGGACCGGTATCCTTTATACGCCCGGACAGATATATGATGTAGATATCTATGCGCTGGTAAGGACCAATGCCTATAATGATATTATCTATGGCGTGGCGGATAAGGACGCCGAGGATTATGACGGGCTGCGTAAATTTGTAGAGGATAATTACCTGGTGGGAACATCCTTGCCGTTATCGGAAAACAGCCGCCTGGTGGCTTTCTCTACCTGTTCTTCGGTGGATACCAACGGTCGTCTCGTGCTATTCGCGAGTCTGACGCCTTCGGAGTCGGTGATCAGCCCGGCTTCTCAGACAACGGATGAGGTGAGCGCGAACACAAGCGCTTCCGCGCAGGATGATCCTGTTCTTCGAAGATACGCAAAAGGACATGGGATCAAATATTGGGCGCTCTTAAATCTGATCTGTGTGGTCTCTACCTTGTATATCATGCTGCCTCTTTCGAGACTTACAAAGAAATACAGTCAGCCGAAGACTTCCAGGTGGATGATCAACAGGATCGACGAGGCGGAGGTTCCCTCCAGACTTCTGTATCTGATGACGCAGGACGGAGATCTGGAACGGCCGCAAAAGATCGTAAAGGCTCTTAAGAAGTTTATCAAGAGGATGAGAGTGGGGGTAGTATTCCAGATCCTTTTAGTCCTTCTCTCTATAGTGGTCTTTATCCTTACGGAAAATTTAAGAAACCCGATCACCTTGATCGATCGATGGACTCCGCTTATGATCCTGATCTTAACCGTAACGGGTATTGTCGATGATTATTGTTTTGTCTATCGCGGAGAAGATATCCCGGAAGTGTTAGAGGATGAGAAACTGAGCGAGTAGTAGATTTTGTTGTTACAATCGTGTCTTATGATTTCCTATCTTATGATTTTATATTTTTTGAAGGAAGCGAAATAAAAAAGGGTCCTGAAGGATCCTTTT
>CALDIE010000224.1 GCA_937901625.1 uncultured Lachnospiraceae bacterium | reverse complement strand
CCAGCGTCAGACGCATAGAGCTCTTGTCTTCCATATCGATGAGATTTCTCGTTCCCGTGAAATCCACCTCCAGCTCCTCACCGGCAAGCACCTGCAAAATAACCTCTTTCTGCCTGCGGTAATCCAAGAAACGCAGCATTTTTTCCATCGCCTTTTTTCCCGGATCCAAAAAGGATTCCTGCAAGAAGTCACTGATGATGATCGTCACTCCCGGTCCCTTCGCCGGAAGCTTTCTCACAGCCTCCCCGACATCCACACTGCCTCCCCATTCGCACCGGGAAAGCCATTCGGATAATCCGGGAAAAGCTTTTTTCCCGCCGGAAAGCGGAAGCGGCGCTCCCATTTTTTTCATGTCATACACGATCACGCGATCCATGTCCGTCAGGCTTAAATATGCCATCGCAGCCGCAAGCTGTTTCGCAAGCTCACTCTTTTTCTCCGCGCCGTACTCCATGGATGCGCTGGTATCAATGAGGATGGAGATCACAGCCTCCTTCTCCTCCATATATTCCTTCACATAAAGCCTGTCCAGCCTTCCGTAGGCGTTCCAGTCGATCCCGCGGATATCATCTCCGGGCATATATTCCCTGAAATCCGAAAATTCCGCGGAGTGTCCTTTCCTGGCGGACTTACGACTGCCGATCATCGATGTATTCGTCTTTTTACTGATCAACAAACGGCAACGCTGCAGTCTGTCATAATACTTTGTGTCAAACATAGATTTCCCTTTTTTTCAAAATCAGTTTCTGTTTCCGATTGCGGTCTCTTATGTGGGTATATCATTTAACAGAGTTCCGATGATCCCGTCCTCTACCACGCCGTTTGAGATAGCGTCAAAGGACAGGATGATCCTGTGGCGAAGCACCGGAAACGCCACGCTCTGTACATCGTCGAAGGACACATTGTATCTGCCTTCCAAAAAGGCCTTCGCCTTGGCGCCGCGAACGATCGCCTGTGCCGCTCTGGGGCTGGCACCTTCACGGATATTTACATTCTTTTCATGCGTAGCCATCACTACATTCAGGATATAATCCAATACGGCATCCGCGATCTTGATCTCTTTGGTCATGCGAATGGCAGCCTCCAACTCCTGAGAATCCAGGATCTGCTGCGCCTGCATCGTCTGAACATTTTCCGTAAGTCCCAAAATGCCTTTTAACTCTTCCTTGGTGGGAAAATCCACTACTATTTTAAAGAGGAAACGGTCTAACTGCGCCTCCGGAAGAGGATAGGTACCTTCCTGTTCGATCGGGTTCTGTGTAGCCAGTACAAAAAAGGGTTCCGGCACTTTATGGCTGACCGTTCCCACCGTAACGCTGTGTTCCTGCATGGCCTCTAAGAGCGCGGACTGCGTCTTTGGCGTGGCACGGTTGATCTCATCCGCCAGTATAATATTGGCAAAAACGGGACCCGGCTCAAAACGGAATCCGGAGCCGTTTTCATCACGCAGCATAATGTTGGTACCGGTGATATCGCCCGGCATCAGATCCGGCGTAAACTGAATTCTCTTAAAAGACAGGTTCAAAACATGGCTGATGGTGTTTACCAGTCTGGTCTTTCCGAGTCCCGGCATACCTTCCAAAAGGACATTTCCTCCGGAAAGGATCGCCATCATCACCTCATGAACAACATTTCGCTGCCCGATGATCTCCTTTCCGATCTCCTGCTCACAGAGCATCAACTTCTGTTGCATGGCTTCAAATTCATTCATCTTACTCAAATCCTCCGAAATAATCTTTGATCACATCCGTCATACCGGCGGGATACGTCCCGTTCTCGATACCCTGGTATGCTCTTTCTCCATAAGAACCGATCACATTCTGATAATCCACACGATTTCCTTCCCAACCGATACCATTTTCATAACGGAAACTGTCCTGCGCGGATCCGGTGATCCCTCCGGTCAGATTATCATCGTTTCCCGTCGCGTTGGGAAGACTCACATAATCATGTTCCGCTCCTCCGCTGCCGGTCCCTCTGCCCGATCCGCTCTGACCGCCACCCGAATCCTGACCTTGTTCATCGCCCTGACCCTGGCCTTCTCCGCTTTGCTGCCCCTGTTGACCCTGCTGTCCTTGTTGACCTTGTTGACCCTGCTGTCCTTGTTGACCTTGCTGACCCTGCTGTCCTTGTTGACCTTGCTGACCCTGCTGGCCCTGTTGGCCTTGCTGACCCTGCTGGTCCTGTTGGCCTTGCTGACCCTGCTGGCCTTGCTGGTTATTATTCGCCTGCATATTATTATTGTCCTGCCGGGAATTGTTTTGATCATTTCCCGCATTTTGCGCAAATTGCTGAGAAGCCTGACTCAACTGCTGCCCGGTCCGGGACTGCCCGTTTTGCTGATTCTGGCCATCCTGACCGTCCTGACTGTCCTGGCCGTCCTGACTGTCCTGACTGTCCTGACCGTCCTGACCTTCCTGACCGTCCTGGCCTTCCTGACCGTCCTGGCCTTCCTGTCCTTCCTGACCGTCCTGGCCGTCCTGACTGTCCTGACCATTGTTATTATTTGCCGCTTCTCTGGCATTTACCGCCTGCGCCATGTTTTCCAGGCTCTGCGCCATATCTTCATATTTATATTCCAGTCTCTGCGTTGCCTGTTGATACTGCGCAAAATTCTGAGACTCCGCGAGCTCTGACTGCGTGCTTGACAGAGAATCCATCATCGTGGCCAGCTGCTCTTTCTCCGCTGCCGTTAAAGACTCCTGATCAATGGACGCAAGACTCTCGATCGCCTCTTCGATCTCTTCTTCCTTTTCCTCAACAGCCTCTTTTAATGCGTGTTTTTCGGTCGCATCCATCTTGGCCTGTGTCGGGTAGGCCGCCAGAAATATAACTAACGCCATCAAGAGCAACGCCGACAACGGCTGCCACCATTTCAGCGGAAACGGAACTTTCACACTCTCTTTTCCGGCTTCCATCCATCGCACCGCGTCCGTCCTTTGAGACTTTGCCACGATGTCTTCTTCCTCGAGAGATTCATACGCCGTGATCACACGCTCTCCCATTCCATGGCTGTCGATAAAAAGCGCCGCCTGCTTCATCGTCTTAAACTTTCGTATCCCGAATATGATCCCGGCGATCAGGGCAAGCACCACAAAGGCGGCTGCCAGGTAGTGGACATAGTAAAAGGGCACCACCATGGCGATACCCTCCGCGATCGCTGCCAGGAAGAATCCGATGGCAAGAAAACAGACAATATATACTGTCATCGTCCCGTTGTTCATCTTTCTGCGAACCGACTTTATACCGTTTAAAATGTACTCTTTTTCATGGTTTTCCATAAACAACTCCCGGGCACGTATCCGCTGCTTCTTTTACTCCTGCTTATTCCCGTTTCCCGAAGCGGGCGCAGTATCTGTCATGACTGTTTCCGCAACTTCCGCCTCTGCCGCGGGCTGTTCCGAGAGGATCATTTCCGTCGCAGGCATCTCCTTCATGGATGTGCTTTGTATCGGCTGCACGATCGGTTCAACCGCGGGCTGACTCTGTGCGGGCTGCATTGCAGGTCCTTGTATCGGCTGTCCCGTCATAGATTGCATTGCCTGATTTATCTCCGATACTCCTGCCGTCGGTGCTCCCTGTACAGGCTGCATTGCAAGTCCCTGTGCGGGCTGAGCGTTTACCGCTGCTTTCTTCGCCTTTTTATCTGCTTTCTTGCCATAGTTTCGAACAGGGTCGATCCTTCTGGCTGCAATTTCCATTAAGAAGAAAGAGAGTGCCACCAGAGCGATCATGGAAACCACCAGCCACAACCAGCCGTTGCTGAACAAGCCCAAAAATACCGTGGAAGAACCTACTATTTCCTGGTAGGCACTGCCTCCCATCATCATCATGATTAAGACCACGACCATAGCAACCGGGTTGATCAGCAGAAAATGACACAAAAATACTATCAGTTCCGTATATCCTCCTCCGACAGCCCATACTCCCGTCCAGATCAAGGGTAATACCGTTATCTGATTCAGTCCGTAATAGATCGCATAGGAGATGATGATGGATGTGATCGTTTTCTTTGTCAGTGTCGACGCCAGGATACCGACAGAACCGACTAACAACGCATACACGACAAATGCGATCACTACGATCAGCAGATTCCACCAGCTCAAACCGCCCATTGTAAAGGAAACCGCCATCAATGGTATGCTGGCAACAACAAAGGTAAGAACCTGAAGGATGGAGGATTGTACTTTTCCGTAGACAATGCGCCTCGGCGACATCGTCGTTGTAAGAAGAATATCAAAAGTCTGTCTCTCTTTTTCACCGGATATCGCGGACGCCGTCATGATCGGAACGATCAGCGTAATGATGCCGAATTGCACCGCTGCGAGTATGGGAAACATGTATACAAGATTCCGATACGACTCGCTGTAGCCATATGTAGTTCTGGTAAACATAGCATTGATCGCAAGGAGAAAGATCATCCCCAGCACTGCTTCATACGCAAACAAACCCCAGGAGAATTTCATGCTCCTGACGATCACCCGCTGATCTTTTCTTGTGATGGGATTCAACTTGTATTTGAGTTTTTCCCACTTTAAATTGCTGAAATCTATTTTATTCATATCTTACCGTTCCTTTATTTACGCTAAGGTTTTTTCCCATAGATTCTTGTCTGTCTTTATACCGTCGGCGATCCTGCCCCCGTCAATTGAACAAACAGCGTTTCCAGATCAACCACTTCCTTCCTGAAGCCCGCGATCATGATATCGCCTTTCATCATTTCCGAAATGATACGTGCAGCATCCTCATCTTCTCCGGAGAAATTGACAACGATCTCGTTTTCCCTGATAGAGTCTATGCTTACTTCCGGTAACTGTTTGATAAAGTCTGCCGCCGCCTGCGTATTTCCGGGAATCTGTATGATCAGGTGGTGCTGGTTGGAGGCTTCTCCCAGAATATCTTTCATCAACCCCGCCCGCACGATCCGGCCGTGATTCATGATACCGATACTGTTACACATCTCGGCAATATCCGCCAGGATATGCGAACTGATGATGATCGTCTTTCCCATGGAGTTAAGGTTCATCAAAAGCTCTTTCATCTCCACTCGCGCGATCGGATCCAGACCGGAGGACGGTTCATCCATCACCAGCAGGTCCGGGTTGTGTAAAAGCGCCCTTGCCACACAAAGGCGTTGCTTCATTCCGCGGGAAAGTGTGTCGACATATTCCTCTTCCTTATAACTCAGATTGACGAGGCTTAACAGATCGCCGATCACTTTTTTAAGGGTATCGCCCTCAAGTCCGTATATGCTTCCGTAAAACTCCATATATTCCTTGACTTTTAAGTTTTCATATACGCCAAAGAAATCCGGTACATAGCCGATACATCTTTTCACTTCATCCGGATCGATGCTCTGTTGATGACCATCCACCCAGATGTTCCCGAAATCCGGTCTGAGCAATCCGCAGATCATACGGATCGTCGTTGTTTTTCCTGCGCCGTTGGGTCCGACAAATCCGAACAGGTCTCCCTTTGGAACATGCAGGCTGATATTCCTTACTGCGACAAAACCACCATAGCGTTTCATCAGATTATTCAGATACAACATAATGCTTTCTCTCCGTCTTCTCCTTACTGCACAACATAATAGCAGTGATAGCTTACCTCTGATACATTACTTGCGATCAGGGACTCATTACTCTTTGTCACGCCGATAACATAGATCTGGTTGGACTTCAGGTGATCGATCGCCAATCCAAGCGCCGCATAGGATCTGGCAATATCTTCGCTTTCTGCGGTATTCTTATAGTACTGTCGGGACGCCTCATTCATCACTCCGCTTGATGTAAGGGATGTCATATTCGTCTGCCTTACGCGAACCTTTTCTCCCTCCTCCACATTTTGGAACATCTGATAACTATTGTTACATACAACGATCATCCAATCAAAGTCCACGTCCGTATCATTGGTAACCTCTCCGCTGATGTCGCCCGTGTAACTGTCGTATACGACCTCAGAGACGATCTCTCCCACATCATCCTGTTCCTCTAAAAACGCCTTAAGGAATACCGGTTCAAATACCGTTGTGGGTACATAACTGAAAGACAATCCCTTTGTTGACTCCGTCGTTACGTATCTGAGAGGCGCAGCAGACGTCGTATATTCATACTCTGTTACGAGGGGACCGATATACTCCACTTCGTCCTTCAAATTGATCGTCCATTTCTTTTCGGCGGAAGAATGTCCGAAAACATAAGCAACACTGCTACCGTTCCCGTCCGCGGGTGTTACGATCACATCCCTAAAATCCCGCTTCTTTATTCCGAATCCTTTTCCGATGATGTACATTAAGATCACTGTTACAAAAGCGAGTACCGGGATCATGAACCACATTTTTTCACGTCGATCGGCCTTTTTTAAGATCAGATACAGGATCGGACCGACCAGGATCACATAGAGGATCACCAAAATCTCTACGGCGGCAACATTTACCTTCGCGCTGCCTTGCAGAAGACCGTAATACTCCTCTGCTGTATAGTGCGTAAAATTATACGAGTTTGCGTAGGATGAACCCTGATTTACCGTCCCGTAACTGATGGCGGAATACAAATTCCCCGCGTAGTAACTGTCCTGATCTCCAAGACTTTCCCCACATAAAAAGATGTATCCGTTGCCGATTTTCCGTAAGAATTCTGAAGATGTTCCTCTATCATAATCAAACTCCGAGAGGATCAGCTCTCTGTGGGTCGATGTCTGGTCACCGCTTATCGATCCGATACTGTCATAGTCGAAGTACATGCCGTCATCATAGTAGTAATAACTGTCATATTCCCAGTCAAAATGTATGGTTCCTTCCCCGCCGTCATTCCAATAGGAATATACATCATCCGGGATATTGGCCACGGTGACTTTTAAGAAATCCGGATCCTCTCTGACAAATCCGGAAACAACATCCGCTCCCTCTTCGCCGGTTCCCAGGATCAATGTTCCGCCGGAACGCGTCCAGGCCATCAGATTATTTAATTGTAACGATGACAACGAAGACGTGTCGTATCCGTCCACAACGATGTATTCATAATTTGAAAGGGTAGAGAGCTCATCCAGATAGTTATCCGATAATTCATCCGTCACCACTTCCGCGTCAAAATACCCGCGATTAAACTTACCCTCCAGGTACGAGAGGCTGCCGGGATCCATGCTGAGAATGCCCATGGCAAACGATGTGTTGGAAAAAGCGGAACGGACCGTTTTCGTTTCCAGTACTTTTCCCGATTCCGAGAGGATCTCTATCACCATCTGCGCGTTCTCATAATCGGTAGTGACGACTACCGGAACCTTAAAGACCACATCTTCCGTTGTATTTTCCGCAATGGAGACATACCTTTCGTACCCTACGGGTGAATGTGCGCCGGTAACTTTAACCCTTACGTATCCGCCAAAATCATCTCCGTCGTTTGTCACGGAAACCTTTATGGTCAGGACGCTGTTATTCTTATCGATCGAAGCACTACCCGTCACATCAAAATCATCCTCTTTTGCCCACGCCGAAAGCTTTCCGGCCGGCGTGCCACATAAGAGGATGCCCGTCATACCTGCTGCCAAAGCCGCAGGTATCCATCTTTTTTTCTGGCTCATCGTAATGTTGCCTTTCTTTTTTTCACTGAAAAAACCACACTTTTTCATAGTTAACACTCCCCTTTTCCGGAACGGTTGCCGGAAAATCCGATGGTTCTCCCCAACCATCAATCCTCATTCCCCTGAAAGGGCATCGCCCTCATCGATACCCTTTCATATTCTCTTACACAAGGTTATCTTATTCCGGAACAAGCTCCGTCCAATACTCCTGATTATACATGTCCGTAAACTTATAGGTTGCCAAAATGGCGTCCTTCCCGATCTCGGTATTGGAAATCCTGAGAGTACCGTTCACTGTCATCTGTTCTCCCAGATAATAGCTGTCCTGATACTGTCCGCTGTAACTGTAATAGTCACACAGGAAATCCAATGTATCTCCATTTTGAATTTCTGTCAATCCTCTGGCCACCGTCTCCGTCACATCCGCGTCGTAATCGCTTAGCGCCCCGGCTACATAACCGTACGGATCGTCATTGTCAAAGATCAGGATCAGCTTTACGCGTTCTCCGTTTAAGAGTGCCGGAACATATCCCGTGATCGAATACTGATCGTTTCCGTACTCTGTCGTATCGGTATGGTAGTATGCTACCGGCTGGCCGTTAATGGATACCCATGTCCCATCCACCACCGGAAGGAGGTTCCCGTCCGCGTCAAAATCAAACACATTATCACAGCCTAAGTCCACATATCCCGTACCGTCATCAAAGAAAACATTCAGATCGACATCATGTATCATTGACCACTGCGCTTCCGACATCGAGATACAATACTCGCCGGAACTGTTTTTGCGCCATACCAGGTCGGATGTATCAAACTGATGATCTTCAATATAGGAAGCCATCTGATCCGTATTTACGCTTCTTCCGTCAAAACTCATCCCGGATAAGAGAGACGATATGGCAGACAGTGTCTGGAGGGAACTTTCGATATCCCCGCCTGTTAACGCTCCCAAAGGATTGCTGAACGAAGAAGATACCGCCTGTCCGGAGGTCTCCACGTTGGCAAAAGCCCTGATGCAGTCGGAATATTCATCGTCCATGCCGATGGCACTGTAGGTAGCTACCGCCGCCCCGACACTGGAGGTCTTCCGATACGGGAAATAGATCGATATTCCGTACGCGTTGGTCATATTGGAGGATGTGCGGTTGTACTTAACACAGCTAAGAAGCGCATCCGCAAGCTCTCTGCCTTCTTCCGTTCCAACACTCTTCGCGAAGTGTACCAGATCGATCTGGTCGATCCTGGAGCTGGTCGCAAACTCTCTGCAATTGCTTCTGGCCGAAGAGATCGTCTGATATTCCTTGTTGTCGATCATCTCGGTAAGGTTTGCGGAAAAGGCTTTAAAATCATCCGATACCGTCTCGCCGAGTTCCGCAAGATCCACAACCGATAAAGTGGTCTTCTGTCCGGGGCAGTTCTTTGCGCACACGGACACAAAGTCATCTACAATATTCTTTCCGATGTCAAGAGTTTCCATGGACGGATCTTTAGCCAACGCCGTCAGCCAGTTGGTATAATACCAGCCCACGCCGGGCTCCGTCTCCTCCGAAGCGATCAGGTAATCCGCGTAATTGCTCAGCATCAGTCCGGTCTCCACCGTTGCCATAAGGCAGGCATCGAAACCGACAAAATCAAATTTAACTCCACTGTCCTTTAATGCGGTATTGATCCCCGCAAGACTCATGGAACCTTCTCTGGAAAAACGCTCATCATATCCGTAACCGGAGATGGAGCCGCCGCCGTGATCCCAGAAGATCAAGGCATAACGGTTTGCCTCATAATGCTTTTCGCAAAACTCAATAAACTCCGTCAAGGTGGACGGCTTCGTCATAGCTTTGTTGCCGGCATTGTCATCCAGGCAGACCAACCCTCCGTTTTCGATCTTGTAGATCTGGTTGGTGCTGTTACTGATCCCCCTTGTCTTCCACGCCGTACAACCGCCGGTATACACGATCAGATTGATATGGCTGTTCAAAGACGCCTTGGTCATTTCAGCGAGGTCATTGGACGCGAAGCCGTTCTTGGACTCCAGATCCGTTCCGCACATATAGACCATGATCGTCATTACATCTTTGCCGTCGCCCAAGATCGTGGTGTATCTTTCTCTGGCTTCCGGAGATACAAAACGATCAAGCGTTCCGACATTGTTTTCACCGTTGTACCACCCGGCGCTGCTTACTCCCGAGGCAGATCCGTACATTCCGCTCATAGCGGTAACAGCGCTTTCCGTTCCGTAACTGCCGGTGGAGTCGGTATAGGAATCGGTATAGGAATCCGAACCTCCAAGCAAAGAAGAGAGAATGGAACCTGCGCCGCTGCCGCCTCCCACAAGAAGGATCACAACGATGACTATGATCTTGATCAACCCTCCGCCGCCACCGCCGCCTCTGGTCTGTCTGGGACCGCCGCTGCCACCGGTACTTCCACCGGGTCTTCTGCTGCCGCCTCCGACCGGTCCGCCCCCGGTGCCGGATCCTCTGCGGTGTACACCGTTTCCACCTCCGGTCACATGCGTATCTCTGGAACGGGGTCTGTTGTTGTGGTCCATTTCTCTCTCCGCCTTTCTGCTTCTTTACTTTCCGGTCTGAACCTCTAAGAGCTTAGCCTTTAACTCATTCTCCATTCGGTTCATCTCTTCCTCGGCCTGCTTTCTCTTCTCACGGCCTTCTGCCTGAATACGCATCACCTCATCAAAGGTCTGGATCAGGTTCTGGTTGGTCTTCTCCAAAGTCTCCAGATCGACAATACCACGCTGGGATTCCTTCTCGGTCTCGATCGTAGCGGTCTTTAACGCTTCCGCGTTTGCTAACAGCATCTGGTTGGTTACGTCCGTCACCGCACGGGTAGCTGCAGCCGCCTCGGTAGCGTTCTGGATACCGAGCGCGATCACCATCTGGCTCTTCCACAGAGGAATGGTATTTACGATCGTGGAACGGATCTTGTCCACCATCTGGATATCGTTTGCCTGGATCATACGGAGCTGGGGTGCCGTCTGCATGGCGATGGTTCTTGTTAACTCCAGGTCAACGAGCTTCTTGGAGAAACGCTCACACATATCCTGGTAATCCCTTGCCTTCTGCGCATCCTCGGGCAGGCCGGTTGCCTGTGCTTGTGCTCTTAACTGAGGCAGGGTAACTTCTTCCGCTTCTTTTAATTTCTTCTTGCCGGCAATGATATACATGGAAAGTTCCTTGTAGTATGCCAGATTCATCTCATACATCTTATCGAGTGTAGCTGCATCCTTTAACAGTCTTGTCTCGTGTCCCTGCAGTACTTCCACGATCTTATCGACGTTCACTTCCGCCTTGTCATATCTGGCTTTCATGACCTGTACTTTGTTGGTCTGCTTCTTAAAAATACCGAGCACACCGCCCTTTTCCTCTTCGTTAAAGCCCTTTAATTCACCTACTACAGCCGTCAAAAGCGCACCGACTTCTCCCATATCCTTGGTACGGACATTGTCCAATGCCTTTGTGGAAAAATCCGCCATCTTCTGCTGTGTTCCGGCACCGTATGTCATGATCGTGCGGGAATCGGTGATATCGATCTGCGCCGCAAAATCCTCGACCATCTTCTTCTCTTCCTCTGTCAGCTTCTGCTCCGCGATCTCGACGGCATCCGTAGCCGCTACATTCGGAGTGCTTACGCTCTGAGCGGCCGCCGCCTCTGCGCTTGCTGCCGGTGCAGCCCCGAAAGGATCCAATGTCAAAGAAGGCTTGAACTCCTCCTGTGTCACTGCGGCCGCTGCTGCCGCTCCTGCCTGGATCGCGCTCTCCGCTGCCTGCTGCATTGCTCCTGCGTTGTTGTCCATATACTTCTCCTCCTTTTTTACTGTTTTTTACTTCCCATTAAAAAACACCTTGTACTTTTTATTCACCACTGTTATTTCCGCCCATCACCTGATTGGAAGAAAACTGATGTCCGGTCAGCCCCTCCTGCTCAAGCAGGGTTTTCATTACCTGCGCGTCGGTTGATATATCAAGATTGGTCTCATCAAAAAGACTGTCAAAAAGTTTGTCAAACGCCATATTTAAGGTATCGATGGTATCCTCGATCTCCTTTTTGGACTTTCGGATGTTCTCGCTGTCCTTTTCCTGAGCGTCCAGATCGATATATGCTCCCAAAAGCTTAACCGCCGTAGGAAGATAATAACTCATCAGGCGTCGCACCTCTGTCGTCAAACCGGGTTCCTGCTTTATCCGGTTTATGATCATCCGGACGGAGTACTCCATGCGTGCGAGTTTTTCGCTCATTTCCTCTCCCTCTATCAGATCGTTTGCCCGATGAATTTCCTCTATATAAGAAAGTCCCTGCACGATCGCCTGCTTCGTTTCTTCCGGGAGTCCGGCAAACTCGGCGTCCTGTGCCGCCTGCCGCTCCATTGCCTCTTTTTCCAGGCGCTCCTTTTCGCGTTTGTCCTTTTCTTTCATCTCCAGTGCGTTCCGCGCCGTTTCCAGATACTGCTCATAGCTGGCGTCGCTGGTGATGAGCGTCGTGTTCTGGTCGTCCAAATGTCCCTGACGAAACCACTTCTTCAAGATCATCTGACGGATCTCTTTTAACACAAACTTCTCGGACTTATCCGTCATCTCAGCCAGCGTCTGTATCTTCACATAGGTCTTGTTGTCCAGAATCCTCTGATAATCCTCAAAACGGCTTAACTGCCTGAACTTCAAAGTAGCGAAAATCGCTCCGACCAAAGCCCCGACCGGAAGTATGGACAAAACAGACATAACGATCGCGACCGCCGAGGATCCGGTCGCTCCGACCGCGCCGAAGGTAGCACCCATGGCAAGCGCCGCGCCATAGCCCAAAACCATACCCAGGATCGAGAGAACTTTCCCTGTACCTGTCGGCATATAGAGGATCTTTTTCTGCCTTTCCGTCAGGACTGATCCCACTTTTCCGGTATCCGTCAGGCCTCTTGCATTGACCGTGCCATAGCCGCCGGTATTCGCGCTCTCCCGACGCGGGTATTCGCCTCTTACGGCCGCAGTCTCTTCCTCTCCCATCCTGCGGGCGCGCTCTTCATTGGTCTTTCGTATATATTCGTAACTCTTGGTATCTTTCCACGCCTCTCCGGTAGTCAGATTCTGATATCCCGGAAAATTTTTCGTCGGTGTAGCTGATTCCCAGGGCTGTGTCTTTCCCTGTCTGGTAAATACCGTTTCCGTGATCGTCCGCCCCATCTGTTCGAGCGCCTGATTCACCATTTTCTCTATGTCATTGCTAAGTCCCGAAAAATCACCGGTGTTGATTGCCTGCTGAACCGTACTGCTTACGGATTCTCCGACCTCTCTCCAGCCGTTTCCGCTCGTCGGCGTAGGATCTATTTTTCTGTTTCCGTTGTTTGTACCGCCGTTCTGACTCATCCTATCTCACCACCTGCATCCGACACTTAACCCATCTTACATAAAACACTCATAAAACACTCTAAGTAACATATCTATTCTACACATCTCTGCCTCTTATTGCAAGTTTTAGGAGATTGCGTTTTTGCAATCCGAAGGCGCCTGAATCCTTTGAAATATTGAATTCCGTTTACCGTATGTTATATAATGGATTTCAATCTTTTAAGGACTTCAGAGCAGAAAGTATGGGGATTTTATGAAAAAGTCAGATACAACGCGAAAAGGCGCTTCCTTCTGGAATATGCTTCCAACCTACCAGATTATGCTGTTCTTCGTAGGACTTGTCATCGTTTTTGCAGCCGTCTTTATCCCGGTTGCGATCTATTCCACCTACCCGGAAGAAAGCGCGGAGGTTTTATCCTCCATTGCCAACGGTGATTTTGATTTTTCCGGAAAGGAAGAAGATGCCCGTCCCATGAGAGCGGATGCCGATGTCGGTGCTTCCGATGAAAAAAAACCGGAGTCGGAGACACCTCTTGCCAACAACTTTGCGCCTGTCAAACTGGTTCGTGACCAGCTGGTTACACCCGTTGGAAACGGTCAGGACGACGTCACCATCATGATCTACTTAAACGGTTCCAACTTAGAGACCGATTACGGCTTTGCCACCAAAGATGTCGAGGAAATGTTAAGTGCGACATTAAGCAAAAAGGTTCACATCACGATCCAGACAATGGGTACCAGGGAGTGGCAGCGTTACGATATCGCCTCCGACCATACGCAGCGCTACGTGATCGAAAACCGGGAACTGGTATTAAAGGATGACAGTCTGGGGCAGTTAAACTGCACCGACCCGGAAACACTTTCCGACTTTATCAAATGGTCGGCACGAAACTATCCGGCCGATCGCTATTTCCTGATCCTCTGGAATCACGGCGGCGGTCCTGTAGACGGATTCGGCTACGATCAGTGGGGGAGTTATTCAGACGCGTTGACTATCGATGAGTTGCAGCAGGCCTTAAATGTCGGCGGCGTAACCTTTGATTTTATCGGATTTGACGCATGTATCATGGCATCGCTGGAAATCTGCTACAGTCTGTACGACTATTGTGACTACTGTATCCTTTCCGAGGATTTTGAGTCGGCTCTCGGATGGTCCTACAAGGGGTGGCTCTCACAGCTGACCAAAAACACTTCCATTCCCACCCCCGAACTGGCCGCTACCTTGATCGACGACATGGTTTCCGCCAATCGTCTGAGCACGAGCGGAGATTCCTCCACTCTGGCTTTGATTGATCGGCGTTATGTACCGAAACTGTTTG
>CALDIE010000223.1 GCA_937901625.1 uncultured Lachnospiraceae bacterium | reverse complement strand
GGGACTTTCTTTTAAATCAAAAATATAACCGAAGGATCACCACAAAGGATTCCGTCCGCGATTGCTATTTTGCGGCGATGGGGATGCTGACGGCGGATAAGGTATCGAGCGAGAGCTTTAAGAACGATCCGGATTACGAAGAGAAATTATCGGAAGCATTAAACGATACCTCCGAAGAAACGGTAAACGAGGTTGAAAAAATCCTGACGGAGGTCATCAGCCTGAACGTGGCCACGGGAGCCTACATGGTACGCTTGAGTACGGAGAACGGCACGGCCAACTACAAGGTCTTCATCACGAAGTAATGCTTGTACAGAATACGAAAACCCCAAGGGACCGGCATTTTTGCCGGTCTTACTTTTGCCTGTGACCTTGTACAGCGGGAAAAGGAATCGATACATATGAAAGTCAGAATCATCAGTGGTACCATCATAGCGGTTGTTATGTTTGCCTTGGTCTGGATCGGCGGAGGTGTGCTTGCGCTTAGCCTTTGCGCCATATCCGTGATCGCCTATCTGGAGCTGACAAAGGCTACGGGCGTCACAGCCAATAAAAATAAGGATGAAATAAATCTTTTACAGTGGATCATGATCGGAGTGATCGTTTTGTACTATGCCATCCTTTTTCTTGCCGGGGACTTTATGTTTATGATGCTTTTGGTCGTTTGTTCCCTTTTGCTTTTGATGGTCAGTTATGTATTTACCTATCCGAAGTATTCGGCGGAACAGGTGATGCATGCGTACTTTTGTTTTGTATACGGTCCCGTGATGCTTTCCTTTGTTCTGCTTACCAGAATGATGAGCAATGAGCATGATACCGCTACCCATATCATTGGTTTCTTTGCCGTGTGGATGATCTATATATCCGCCTGGGTGTCGGATACCTGTGCGTATTTTGTCGGAGTATTATTCGGAAAGCACAAAGTGACGCCGAAATTAAGCCCCAAGAAGTCTCTCGAAGGCTGCATAGGCGGAGTTGTCGGATCTGCTCTTGCAGGTCTGTTATATGCCATTCTACTGAGCAAATTCGGGGATATCAAAGAGGAACTGATCCCGGTTTTTGTTCTCTTGGGAGCCTGCGGAAGCATCACCGGTCAGGTAGGCGATCTGGCAGCGAGCGCCATTAAAAGACATTACAACATCAAAGATTACGGGAAGATCCTTCCCGGACATGGCGGGATCATGGATCGCTTTGACAGTGTTATTTTCACATCACCGTTTATCTATCTTTTGGCGGTCTGCTTTTTTGGATAAGCATCCATGGATTGAGTTTTAGATGAAAGAGAGATATGGGTCATGAAAAGATTGGTAATACTCGGCTCTACCGGCTCGATCGGAACACAGACGCTCGAGATCGTTAGAGCCAATAAGGATCTTTTTGTTACAGCGCTGGCTGCGGGACGCAGCGTGGAAAAGCTCGAAGAACAGATCCGTGAGTTTCATCCTTCCTATGCGGTTATGTGGTCGGAGGAAGCGGCGGCTGATTTAAGACAGCGTGTAAGTGATCTGCCGGTCAAAGTCTTAAGCGGGATGGACGGACTTATAGAGATTTCCTCCCTGGATGGATATGATATTCTTGTGACCGCGATCGTCGGTATGATCGGAATTCGTCCGACCATAGCCGGGATCAAAAATAAAAAGACGATAGCGCTGGCCAATAAGGAAACGATGGTTACCGCCGGGCATATCATCATTCCCCTGGCTAAGGAGATGGGGGTTCAGATCCTTCCCGTGGATTCCGAACACAGCGCAATCTTTCAGAGCATGAACGGTGAACCGAAAAAGGGGATCGAACGGATCTGGCTTACCGCCTCCGGAGGTCCGTTTCGCGGTTGGAGCAGGGAACAGATGCGTTCGGTACGCGTAGAGGACGCGCTGAAACATCCCAACTGGTCGATGGGCAGGAAGATCACCATCGATTCGGCTACCATGGTCAACAAGGGATTGGAGGTCATGGAGGCTAAGTGGCTTTTTGACGTGGATTATGATCATATCAATGTGGTGGTACATCCTCAGTCGATCGTCCATTCCATGGTAGAGTATAAGGACGGCGCCGTGATCGCGCAATTGGGTGTTCCTGATATGAAGCTCCCGATCCAGTATGCGCTTTTTTATCCGGAACGAAGACCGATGGATCAGAAGAAACCCGATTTTTATAAGATCGCGTCGTTGACATTTGAAAAACCCGACCCCGAAGAGTTTGAGGGATTAAAACTTGCGGATATGGCTGGGCGCAGAGGGGGCAGTCTTCCAACGGTCTTTAATGCCGCCAATGAAAAGGCGGTCGCCCTGTTTCTGGATCGCAAGATCGGATTTTTGGAGATCACGGATCTGATACGCCGATCGTTAGAGCATCATAAGGTGATCGATGATCCCGATGTTGAACAGATCCTGGAAGCGGAAACGGAAACGTATGAATATATCAGTCATTTGGAGGCGTAATACGTGAATTCACCTGTTTTAACGATCATATCGTTTGTTTTGATCTTTACGGTCGTTGTTGTCTCCCACGAATTCGGACATTTTATCATTGCCAGGATCAATGGTATTCAGGTCAATGAATTTTCCGTCGGAATGGGACCGGCTATCTTTCGGAAAAAAGGAAAGTCGACGGAGTTTGTTATCCGGCTTTTACCCTTTGGAGGAGCCTGTATCTTTGAAGGAGAGACCGGCAATTACTCCGATGTGATGGGTGAAGAACTAAATAAGGATCATGAACGCAGCACAGAAGAGCGAAGGGAAGAAAAGAGGCAGAAGGAAGAACGCCGGGGAATGGCTTTTAATGAGGCACCGGTCTGGGGAAGGATCGCCTCGGTGGTGGCGGGTCCCCTCTTTAATATTATCTTAGCTTATGTCCTGGCGCTGTTTATTGTCTGGTTTTGCGGTGCCGACCTTCCCGTACTGGTCGATGTTATGGAAGGATATCCCGCGGAAGCCGCCGGTCTTAAAGCCGGTGATATCATTACCGAGATCAACCACCATAAAGTCCATTTATACAGGGAAGTGATGATCTACTCGTATGTTAATGTCGGTGACGAGATGGAGATCGTATATGAAAGGGATGGAGAGAAATTCGAGACGATATTGACGCCGCAGTATTCGGCGGAAGCAGGAAGGTATTATATCGGCATTGTCGGTGGATCCGAGTATATAGAGTGCGATAATCTCAAGGTGTTCCCATATAGCTGGTATGAGGTGAGATACTGGTTTGTATCTACGATCCAGAGCCTTAAGTATATGATCTCCGGACATGCGTCCGCGGATGATATAGCCGGACCGGTAGGTGTGGCCAACATCATCGACGATACCATCGAGGAGACATCTTCCTACGGGGCGTTTACGGTAGTGCTTAACATGGTAAATATCGCGGTGCTTTTAAGCGTAAACCTTGGCGTTGTAAATATGCTGCCGATCCCCGCACTCGACGGCGGAAGACTGTTATTCCTTTTGTTTGAGGCGATCAGCGGCAGGAGAGTGCCGGAAGAAAAAGAAGGGCTTATTCATTTTATCGGATTCGCCCTGCTGATGGTATTGATGGTTTTCGTTATGTTTAATGATATCAAGCGCTTCTTCGTTTAAGAAGGGGCGCTTTTTATCTATATACATTCGGAAAGACGTTTAACGGTTTCTTCTATCCTTTCCCGGTGGATGCCGCAGTAGTTGATCACGAGAGTCCGGGAGTCGGCTCCGAATGGCAGATACTGATGTTCTTTGACGAAAACGGGCATGATTTGATGCCTCCTAGTCGATGTACTGACCCCAGTAAGCGCGCTCGCCGTCGGCGACCCGGGGATCGTCAATGACGGTGCCGGCGTAGGGATTGATGATGCGGCAGGCGCGGACAAGTGCGCGTTCTTCCTCGGTGAGAGCGTGATCGGACTCGGCGGGCTCGTCGGCGAAAGCCCAAGCATC
>CALDIE010000222.1 GCA_937901625.1 uncultured Lachnospiraceae bacterium | reverse complement strand
ACCGGTTGTCTGTCTATATCATCCCCATATCCGATGTAGCGGTGAATATCAAATGATCTGCCGGTCTCGATATATACATCCTTTGTCTGAATCAAAATCCGCGGAGCCGTGTGATCCTCTGCGGCCGGCACCGGAGTATTCGCAGGTGTCGGTGTATCCGCAGGCACAGGCGTATCTGTAGATGCAGGCGTATCTGTAAGCACAGACGCAACTGTATACGCAGGCACATCTGTATGCGCCGGCACATCTGTAGGTACAGGCGCATCTGTTGGCACAGGCGCATCTGCGGGTACCGGTGTATCCGTAGGAGCAGGCACATCTGTAGGCGCAGGCACATCTGTAGGCACAGGCGCATCTGCGGGTACCGGTGTATCCGTAGACAAGGATCCATCCGCCCGTGACGTCTTCTTCCCAAAGATCAAAAGGGTCATCCCCCCAAGAATTGCAATAAGCACGACGGCAGCGATGATCCTGCGTACCGCCGGTTTTTTCTTCTTTTCATCTTCTTTTCTGTTTTCTTCCACCCAAAACCTCCTACACAACACTTTCCCGATCATTCATATTGTGATGTTGGGGTCAAAAGTCTTTGCGCAAGCGCAAGATTTGGGCCTTTTGACCCTTACATCATATTGTAACACAGACGTAATTTCAAGTAAGCGCATAAGGTAGCTAATCCCCCAAAAAAGTGCTATAATGGAGAACTGAAAAGACATTGATCACATCGGTTTCGGACATAGACCGTACATATTAAACGACAACAGGATCAAAAAAAGAAAACCTATATTTATGGAGAAAAGCGTAACATGAGAGGAATCAATACATCGATCAATGAGATCCGGCAACGGGTCTATGCCGAGATCGCAAGACTTTCCTATGATTACAGCGAGGAAAACTTTTCGGAACGAATGGATCACATGCCCTATACGATCATTCCCGGTGAAGAGAGCACCTACAGGGACAGCGTCTTTTTGGAACGCGCGATCGTAGCAGAGCGCATGCGCTTAGCCATGGGTCTTCCCGCCCGTACTGCCGGCGAACACGCTCCTGTCTCGGATGGCGCCGCCGATTGTGTCATCCCGGAAAAATACTATGAACCCCCTTTGGTTAATATCATAAAATTTGCCTGTCACAAGTGTCCTGACAATATCGTTCATGTCACCGACATCTGCCAGGGGTGTTTATCCCATCCCTGTCAGGAGGTCTGCCCGAAAGGAGCCATTTCCTTCCAAAACGGCAAGTCCGTGATCGATCAGAGCAAATGTATCAAGTGCGGAAAGTGTATATCAGCCTGTCCTTACAGCGCCATCGTCAAGCAAGAACGCCCCTGTGCCAGAGCCTGCGGTATCGGTGCCATACGTTCCGACGAATACGGGCGCGCTGACATCGATTATGATAAATGTGTCTCCTGCGGAATGTGTCTGGCCAACTGCCCCTTCGGCGCCATCGCCGACAAGGGACAGATCTTTCAGGTCATTCAGGCACTGCGGGATGAGAAAACCCCTGTCTATGCCGCCATCGCTCCGGCGATAGCCGGACAATTCGGTCCCAAGTGTACACCCGGAAAGATCCGCTCAGCCATGAAGGCACTCGGCTTTACCGATGCCATTGAGGTGGCTATCGGTGCCGACCTGTGTACACTCGAAGAAGCCAAGGATTTCGTTGAGGAAGTACCGGATAAGCTCCCCTGGATGGGCACCTCCTGCTGCCCGGCCTGGTCTGTCTTTGCAAAAAAAACCCTGCCGGATAAAGCAAACTGCATCTCCATGGCTCTCACACCGATGGTTTTAACCGGTCGTCTGATCAAGAAAGAGCATCCCGGGTGCAAGGTTGTTTTTATCGGACCCTGTGTCGCGAAAAAACTGGAGGCCAGCCGCAGAAGCATCCGGTCCGATATCGACTTTGTCTTAACTTTTGAAGAAGTGCTGGGCATGTTCCAGGCAAAAGAGGTAGACTTTGATCAGCTTGAAGAAATCGACTGCATGCACGGAGCCAGTGGCGACGGCCGTGCCTTTGCCGTCAGCGGCGGCGTTGCCAACGCCGTTGTAAATGTCATCAAGGAGCTCTATCCGGAGCGAGGTGATGTGCAGGTAGTACAGGCCGACGGTCTGGCGGAGTGCAAAAAGATGCTTATGTTAGCCAAGACCGGCAAATATAACGGATGCCTGTTAGAGGGCATGGCTTGTCCCGGCGGATGTGTTGCCGGTGCCGGCACCGTACAACCGATCGCAAAGTCCACCGCCGCCGTTAACCTTCACAAGAAAGTATCCACCAACCAGCACGCCACCCAGAGTAATTACCGTGAAGTTCTATCCGATCTTGAGCAATAAGGATCTGTTCACAATGAGGATCTGTTCATAAAAAAAGGGGGGAGACATCCCCCCTTAAATCATTTCTTCGGTATCTTTGGTATCTTCAAAATCCCCTGCCGCCGCGAGAATTTCCGCCGCCTCCAAAAAGGCCAGGCAGGTGTATCGTCGCTCTTTTGTAAGATCCACCTCATAGTCTTCACCGGGTTCAAACATACCACGCACATTATCCCGAATCACGTACAGCATCTTAGGAGTGTAATATAATAGAATATCTCCGCTGACGGAAAGTTTTACCAGCTTCTCTCTGCGTTCTTCATTTAAAAATCTGTAAGCGGCATACTCATCTTTTGCCCGGACCGTATACTTTGCATCAAAGGCATCGTCACCCGTCACAAAGGTCCAAAACGCAGGTTCTTTCAGATACGGATCCTTCTCGTTACCCTTGGAAAAAATATAGATTTCATCTCCGATCTCATATTCTCCCATAAGAGTGATCATCCTGCCACAGATCGTCTTTTCCTTATCCCCGCCTAAGATCCTGAAATCCGCATGACGAAAATCTCTGTCCATGATCTTTCCGCTTAAGAGGTCCTCGGAAACGTAATTGCTCATCAGCGGATTAAACCGCTGCCCGTACAAGCTTAAGTAAATCTCCTGAAATTCCGGATACCCGATCCCGTGATCTCTGTAGTACCCTACCTCTTCCCCGAAGTAATAGCAAACTGCCGGGAAGATAACCGTCTTTGTATATTGTTCAAAAAAATCAATTTCCGTATACCGTTTATCTCTTATGCGCTTCGCCGGATTCCTTAAATCTTTAAAGTAGGCATCACTTTTTAATTCCTCCCTGAATATATCCGTGATCTTTCTGTCCACAATCGGGATCTCTTCTCCGATCATTGCAGCCGTGAAAGAAGTTTCTCCTTTAAATTCCACGTTTATCTCCTTTTTTTTCGGCTTATGGGGGATGATCTTTGTCTCTGTGTTCCCGCTGTATATTTCCTTAAGCATCTCATCCGTGATCCGATCGATCGAATCATCATCCGCCCCCGCTCCGGCATTAAAAATTTCCCTTTTCATCTCTTATTTTTTCTCTCTTTCCTTTAATAAATCCTACAATCCTTCCATAGCCACACGAACGATCTCCGTCGCTTCCTCGAAGGCAAGGCAGGTATATTTCCGTTCAAGAAGTACATCTACCGGCGCATCGGGATCACACTCAAACATCCCGCGCACTTTATCCCTGAATACCCATAGCATCTTCGGCGTATAATAGAACGTTACATCCCCGCTTACCTGCATCTCTTTAAGTCTTCTTATCCTCTCCGGCGTAAGGACTCTGCGTGTCCCGTATTCGTCCTTACTGCGCACCAGAAAGATTCGGTCAAACTCCGCGTCCCCGGTTTCATAATCCACAAATTCAAATCCGCCTGTATAGCAATCCTTCGCTGTATCCCTCTTACACAGAAACATGTCATCTCCGATCGGAAAATCCTTCTCGAGTGTGATCATCCTTCCACCCATTTGATCCGAAATCTCGCCGCCTCTGATCCGGATATCCGATTGCCGGAAAATGAAGCCGTCAATACTGCCCTTCACCAGATCCTCTGTCTCATAGTTGTTCATAAGAGGGTTGAAGGCTTCTCCGTTAAGCCTGTAGTAAATCTCCTGAAACTCCGTATAGGAGATTCCCCTTGTCTTCTTATATGTGGCTCCCTGCCCAAAATAGTATGTCAAAGCCGGATAGATCACCAGCTCACTATATTTCTCCAAATACAGATTTTCACTGTTTTCCATACGTCTTTTCGTTCCGTCCCCAAGCCCCGTCCCGGTCTGTAACACCTCCTGCATCTCTTCCAGTTTCGTCTTCGACCTGTAGGATTTTCTCGACGGACTGATCAGTTCGGGGGCAACCGTGGATGTCCGGTCTGTCGTAATCGAAATTCCCGGAATTTCCGCCATTTTTCTTACGACCGAGGCATCCGTATCATACCTGCTTTTATTTTCGAGATACCGCTTCCTTACACCATCTATCTGCAGATTCAGTTTTTCCCCATCCGAATCGCCATACACTTCACATATTTTTTCTTGCGTGATACGCCCGACGGAGTTATCATCCTCTCCCCTCCTGGGGTCATAAGAAGGCTGTGATTTCACTTCCTCCTTCTTTTGCTCCGCAATCTTTACTCTACGCAGATAGTTTTCCTCATTATCCGTCAAGCCGCGTTCATTCCTCTTAGAATAGCGATAATATGCATACCCTGCAAGCGCCAATGCAAACAGCGGACCTGAAACCATTCTGATAATTTCATAAGCAAATGTTGATGCCATACTTCCGTTCATCTTCTCTTGTCTCCCTCTATCCCGTTGATCGTATCCTTAGGATCTGTTCATAAATTCATCTGCTGCATCAGAAAGCCTCGCCGTAGTTATTCCTCTTTACAACTGCTTTACTATAACAAACGACAAAAGTCTTTATACAAAAATCCATATACACCATATCACAATTTTCTTGTGCGTAACAGAAAGTCCGATTGGCATTTTTGACAACCGAACCTCTCCCTCTCAGACCGCGCAAAGCCTCATTACGACACCGGTAAAACCTTCCTCCACTTCGCTCGAGAGAGACTTCCAAAAAAGGCACAGGAGTGGGACTCCTGTGCCTTCCCATACATTAAAACATACCGGAGATTACATATCATTTAAAGAGAACAGAGTTGACAACCGACTCCAGATATTCCTGTCTTCCGGATCCCGGATTCTTTGTTACCTTAATCTCGGCAGCTTTTGCCGCAAGCTCTTCCAATGTGGTCTCTCCTGCACGTATCTTCTTGCCGAGTTCGCCTTCAAAACTGGAGTAACGCTCCTTAACAAATCCATCCAGGCGGCCGTCCTCGATCAGCTCCGCAGCCTTGATCAGGCCTAAGGCAAAGGTATCCATGCCAAGGATAAATCCGTAGAACATATCCTCATAGGTATTGCTGGGACGACGGTTCTTTGCGTCGAAGTTAAATCCTCCGGTAAGTCCGCCGGCCTTTAATACTTCATACATAGCCATCGTTGCATCGTAAACATTGCTGGGGAAATTATCCGTATCCCATCCAAGCAGGGAATTGCCCTGGTTTGCATCGATGGAACCGAGCATGCCGTTGATGGCGCTGACTCTTAACTCGTGCTGGAAGCTATGTCCTGCAAGTGTAGCGTGATTAGCCTCAATATTCATCTTGAAGTCCTTATCCAGACCGTACTGACGAAGGAATCCGATCGCCGTAGCGGCATCGAAATCATACTGGTGGCTGGTGGGCTCCTTCGGCTTGGGCTCGATATAGAAATCACCGGTAAAACCGATGCTTCTTCCGTATGCAACAGCCATCTTCATCAGGGAAGCGATATTCTCCTGCTCAAACTTCATATCCGTATTCAAAAGCGTCTCATATCCCTCACGGCCGCCCCAGAATACATAGCCGCGTCCGCCTAACTTTACGGTAAGGTCGAGTGCTTTCTTGATCTGTGCTGCCGCAAAGCAATACACATCTACGGAGTTGGTGGAACCTGCACCGTTCATGTACTTCGGATTTCCGAACATGTTGGCCGTACCCCACAGACACTTGATGTTGGTTCCCTTCATCTTCTCTAAGATATAATCGGAAATCTCATCCAAACGCGCATTGGTCACATTGATGTCAGGATCCTCCGGAACCAGATCTACGTCATGGAAGCAGAAATATTCGATACCTAACTTCTTCATGAATTCAAAACCTGCATCCACCTTGGCCTTTGCATGCTCCATTGTGCCAACACTCGAAGCCCCGAAGCTCTTATCGATCGTTCCGACACCGAACATATCCACGCCGTTTGCGCAGAGGTTGTGCCACCATGCCATCGCGAACGGCAGATGCTCCTTCATCGTCTTGCCCATGACCACTTTCTCGGGATCATAGTACTTAAACGCCAGAGGGTTCTTACTCTGCGGTCCTTCATACTTAATCTCCGGAATACCCTGAAAAATCTCACTCATCTTTCTTCCTCCTTATCTTTACTGTTCACCTTTTTTGAACTTTCCTTCACTTTTGTCCATGATCCTTACGAACCATATTTTCCTACAGTTTGTAGACATCCTTTAACGCCGGATAGATATGTCTGAACTTTTGGTATTTCTTTTCATATTTCGCCGCCAGTTCCGGTTCCGGCTCCACCGTAGCGCTTACCTTAACGATCCGTGCTGCCGCTTCTTCCACATCTTTCCAGACTCCGCATCCTACAGCTGCAAGCATAGCCCCGCCAAGAGCCGGTCCTTCCTCGCTCTCGATGGAATCCACCGCAATATTTAAGACATTGGCCATGATCTTTCTCCATAGCGGGCTCCTGGCTCCGCCGCCGCAGATCCTGGTCCGGGTTATCCTTATGCCGGAGGCCTTAGCCACCTCAAACGAATCCCTGAGGGCAAAAGCCACTCCTTCAAATACAGCCTGGATCATATCCTCCCTGGAGGTATCCATACTCATCCCGACAAATGCGCCTCTGGCATCCGGATCGTTATGCGGTGAACGCTCGCCCATCAGGTAGGGCAGGAAGAAAACTTCGTTTTCACCTAACTTCGTAATTCCCTCCTGGGCTCCGGCAAAGTCGCTTTCCTTTAAGATATCCTCCATCCACCATTTGTTACAGGAGGCTGCTGAAAGCATACATCCCATCAGATGGTACCTGCCGTTTGCGTGGGCAAAGGAATGAAGAGCGTTTTTATCATCCACGGAATAGGCAGCGGAAGAAATAAAGATCGTTCCGCTCGTTCCAAGGGAGATATTGCAGTCTCCGTCCTGTACCGTTCCGGTACCGATCGCAGCCGCCGCGTTGTCGCCCGCTCCCGCGATCACCTTTACATCTTCTGCGATGGAAAGCTCTTTTGCGATCTCCGGTTTTACGGTTCCGATCACTTCATAGCTTTCAAAGATCCGCGCCAACTGCTCCTCTTTTACATCGCATATCTCACACATTTTTTCGGACCATTTGCGGTTCTTTACATCAAAGAGAAGCATTCCTGACGCATCCGATACATCGGTGGCATGAACGCCGCTCAAACGATAGGCGAGATAATCTTTCGGAAGCATGATCTTCTTGATCCGCGCAAAAAGTTCCGGCTCGTTGGCTTTCATCCATAAAAGTTTCGGAGCCGTAAATCCTGCAAAGGCGATATTGCCGGTTTCTTCCGTCAGCACATCTCTGCCGATCGTCTCATTTAAGAATTCACATTCTTTTGCGGTCCGTCCATCGTTCCACAAAATAGCCGGGCGGATTACGTTATCCTCCTCATCCAGTACGACCAGTCCGTGCATCTGCCCGCCGAAACTGATCCCCCGTACCTTATCCTCATATCCTTCGATCACTTCCCTGATCCCCGCTATCGACTGCTCATACCAGTCCGAAGGATCCTGCTCCGACCACCCAGGATGAGGAAAACTGATCGGATATTCTTTTGACACCGTGCGAATGATCTTACCCGTTTCATCCATCAGGATCAACTTCACCGCGGATGTACCAAGATCCACACCTATAAATCCGGTTTCCATATCCACCTAACCTTTCTGTACCTGCACTTTAAACTATACCATTCCATCCTTTACAGTATATCTTTATTGTCAAAAAAATATAACCTTACTTTTTTGTACAGCATACCCAAAAAATTTTCATTTCGCTGCTTTTCTCCCCTCCTCTATAGTTTGTCAATCGGGGGAAAATACAGTAGAATATATTGTAGGATTCGGGGGAATGATCGTATTTTGAGGTTTCTGTATGTATAAGGTATTGATCGCGGACGATGAGAGCATCATCCGCCGCGGATTAAAAAGTATCATCGACTGGAAAGCATCCGGATTTGAGATCTGCGCCGAAGCGGCCAACGGTTCCGAGGCGCTTCATTTTATTGAGGAAAACCCGGTCGATCTCATCCTGATGGATATCAAGATGCCCAAACTGCATGGTCTTGATGCCCTGAAAGCCGCCAGGGAAGCCGGCTTTACCGGGAAATTCATTATCTTAAGCGGCTTTTCCGACTTTCATTACGCGCAAACAGCTATCCCGTACGGCATCGTATCCTACCTTACAAAGCCGGTGGATATAGATGCCCTGTTAGCCGCTCTCTTAAAAGCCAAACAGGAGCTCGACGCGGAAGCCACTCTACATGAGAAAAACCAGATTTACGCATCCATTGCCAGGGAGGGGATCTTAAGAGACCTGATGTCAGGCAAGATCGCTTCTTCGGAGATCCATCCTGCCACAGCCGTGGAACTGGGTCTCGATCAGGATATCTATCAGGTTATCACCTATGAAAAATACAGTTACAATCTGGATGACGTTTCTTATAACTTTACGGATCTTTTGCGAGTAACAAATATCCGCGACACTGCCTGTGACAGTCTCCTGATCGGAACGAGCAATGTCCTGCTCTTAAAGGGTAAATCCGCCATCGACAAGTTCAACAACGTCATCGGGCATTATGAAAAAGAACTGCCGCCGGAGAAGAATTCTCCCCTCGACAGTATCTTCATCACCTGCGGGCGGACCGTCTGTGACTTAAGCGGGATCGCGCTCTCCTACTCGGATGCCGTCACCCTTTTGGAACACCGCTTCTTTTGCGATGAATCCCAGCATGTCATGACGCCCGAATCGGCGCCGAAACCGACCGGTTCTCATGCGTATGCAGATCGCGAGTCGATCCTTGGCGAATATACCGATCTCTTTGTTGGACACATCCAGTCCTTTAACCGAAACCGGATCGCGGAGAGTCTTACCTCTCTCCGATCCGATCTCTACCATGCGCCTTTTTCGATCGATGAGGAAAAGAATCTGCTGATCGATCTCTATCTGCGTATCAAGGAAAAGCTTTTTTCGCTTTATCCCGCCTCACAGATTCCCTTCATCGCAAACTCCGAGGCCGTGCATTGCATCACACACAGTTATTACCTCTACGAGATCATCACCTTCCTTTCGGAGCAGTTTGATATGATCATGTCGACCATCGGCTACGCGTCAAAGGACAGCATCATTGACGATATCGTGCATTATATCGATCATAATTATTCGGAAAATATCACACTGGAAAAAATCTCTCCCTTATTCGGATACAACTCCTCCTATCTGGGAAAGATCTTTAACAAGAAAATGAACGTCAATTTTAATACATATCTGGATCAGATCCGGATCGAACACTCCAAGGATCTGCTAAAGAACAGCTCTTTACAGGTATACAGGATCGCGGAAGCCGTCGGTTATCGGAATGTCGATTACTTCCATATCAAATTCAAAAAATATACCGGCAGTTCCCCTGCAGAATATCGCAAGGCAAACCGCCGGGAGGAGGGATGACCGTTACAGGTCATCCTGCTTTTTTCTTTCTTATCTTGCGTCCCGGGTTTCCGGAAACTCCTTAAACTCCGAAATTTTCCTCATACAACCGTTCTCTGCGAACCAATGTGTTACTCGATGTCTGTATCTTCTTTTGCATCCGTGTCCGTATCCTGATTTTGGTAAGTCACTCCGTATTCTTTCTCCACCATGCGAAAGACCGGTTTTCCCATCGCAGCGATCGTATAGATCACCACAGCCGGTCCGATGATCACTCCCAAAAACAGCGTCGTCATATTCCAGAAAAAGAAAGCTACTTCCACCGCTACCACAAATACCGTAAAGATCGTCCGCACAAAATACTTCATCGAGATACGAAAGGAATTGCGGATCGTTCGCATGAGGGTATTTTCGTATCTGGCAGCCAGCGCAAAGGCATACAAAAAAGAAAACAAAAATAAAAACGCAGTGACCATACCAAAGATGATCAGCGTAAAAGAGCCCTTTTCGGAGATCTTATTTATCTGAATATCCAGGTACAGTATATAGGCGCAAAACATCGCCATCAGCCCCATGGGCAACCCCTGCTTCCAATTGGCCTTATAGGCTTTCCAAAACTGACGCATGACATACCCTTCCTCCTGATCCACCATACGCAAGGTCACATCAAATGCCGCCACCGTGGAAATTCCTGCCGTAACGACCGGGAGACTTCCGATCAGCCAGCAGAGGTTGATCAAAAACAGATCCTTTACCGTCACCATAAATTTGTATATCGGGCTGTCCACACTAAAAAATTTCATCCGATCGCATCTCCTTACCTTCCCCAAAATAAATCAGGGGAGGCTTTGAAAGCCTCCCCATCATTATAGCGCATACTTGTCATTTAGACTAAGATTTTTACTTTCTTTATATCATTTTACGTTTAGTTGGATACGGCATCCTCCGCTGCCTTCCGGATCGCAGCCTGTTCGATACACCAATCCACGCACTGCTGATAGCCAAGGTCATTGGCTTCCTTGATCATATCCGCCACAATCTTCTCATACTCATCATCGGACGTAGCATAGATCGCCTTCCAGGTATTGGTAACGATGCAGTTAGCAACCTGTGTCCAGGTGGTATCAAAGTCACCGCTTCGGTCTGCCTCCACATATTCGGAGGAAGGAGATACGGTGTAGTTACCGCTGATCATGTACTGATCGGTACTGGTGCATCCGCTCCATGCTCTCCAGTCGGCTTCCGTGTCGCATCTTGCATCGCCCTGCTCACTTGCCCAGAACTTGTAGTTGTAACGCTCACCGTTGGAATCGGGGTTAAACGCGTCAATGGACCAGGTCGTATTGTTGATCTGCAAGGTACCGTCCTGGAAAGATCCGGTATACGGTTCAGGCATCTGTGTATTCTGCTTGTCGGTGTATGCGGTACGGCCGAAGTCGGTGAAATACGTATTGCCGTCTTCATCATAGTCCCAGCAAAGTCCCTGCGGACCGTACTCCATGGTCATACGTCCTTCCGGAGTGCAGAGATAGTTGATGATCTCCATGCAGAGTTCCGGATACTCACTCTTCGCTCCGATGGTCCAGTAACGGTTTCCACCCAGTGCGCTCTGACCGTATACGATCGGAGATGCCTCGGAAGGAACCAGGGAACACATCATCTGATTGCCTGCCAGATGCTCTTCGGTATTGAAGATATCGGATCCGGCATAATTAAAGATACTGAAGAATACGCCGCCCTTCTTAACCTTTTCCGCCATGGTCGTATACTCTGTCGTCATGGAGTCCGGACAAACAAGACCCTTTTGATAGAGCTGGTTATAAAAGTTTAAGCATCTTAAATACGGGGAATTGTCATCCAATGCTCCGTAGAAGGAACCGTCGGTCGGATCATAAAGTCCCATACCAAACTCATCATATCCATAATAGGATGTAGCGGTGGACTTTACGTACATAACCATGTTACCGTCCCAGTCAGGCCAGGGATATACGGCGTAGGTAGGATTGCCCGCTTCATCGGTAGGACATACTTTCTTCATCTCTTCGAATATGGGGATTAAGTCTTCCAGTTCGTTTACTTCCGGCTTGCCGATCTCGGAATAGAGATCCCAACGGATATCCCAGGTATAGAAGAATGCGTCAAAGGATCCGCTTTCGGAGATGTTGTGTCCAAATCCGTGGATCTTATTGTCCGAGCTCATTCCTCTGTTCTTTTCAAGAGCAATGCTCATGTTTTCTTTGATGTACGGACCGTACTCGGAAAGGATATCATCCTCTTCCCAGTCAAAGAGCAGCCCCGCCTGCTCGGCTCTCTGGAAGCTCGTATCCGACCCCAGTACCACGATATCCCCGAGATCGCCGGCTTCCATACGTGTATCGAAGGCTCCGTTCTGATCCGGAACAATGTTTAAAATGACGTTAAACTTATCCAGCAGGATCGTGGAAGACCATCCTACCTGCTCGCCGGAATAATTGGCAAGCTGGCTGAACACCGTCAGAGTGATCGGTCCCGATGAGGACTTTGTGCCGCCACAGCCGCTTAAGGATCCGACCAGCATCGTAGCCGTCACTCCAAGCGCCACCAAACGCTTCAATAATTTCATATCTTTTCCTCCTTTTTATATCAAGGGTCCTCTCAAACCCCAACATACATCTTAACACAATTTAACCCTTCACCGCGCCTAACATGATACCTTCTTCAAAGTATTGCTGCATGAAAGGATATACGCACAGGATCGGGATGATGGATACCATGGAGATCGTGTACTTTACGATCTTTCCGTTACTTGCGTAATCCGCAACATTGGCCGTTCCGCCGGTATTCATGATATTCGCCAGGTTGGTCGACTGTTTTAAGTAAGTATACAGGCGGTGCTGCAAAGTAAACAGGTCCGGTGCCGACTGCATGAGCATCAGGGAATCCTGGAAGGAGTTCCAGTTTCCGACTGCGCCAAAGATCGCGATCGTTGCAAGGATCGGCTTGGACAAGGGCCATATGATCTTACGGAATACCAGCCAATGGGACGCGCCATCCATATAGGCGCTCTCCTGCAGTTCCAGAGGAATCGACTCGATGTAGGTCTTTACCAGAATGATATTGTACGGCGCGACAATACCCGGGATGATATACGCCATGAAGTTGTTGGTCAGACCAAGCATCTGCATGTTCATATACCAGGGGATCAGACCTGCGTTAAAGTACATCGTGATCACCAGCGCGCGGTACATAAACTTTTTATGCCACATATCATCCTTTGTTACCAGGAATCCGACAAATGCGGATGCCATTACCATCAGTGCCGTACCGATGATCGTACGGGTAATGGATACGATAACGGACTTGCCCAGGTCACTTACATTACGAAGGGCTATATAGTTCTGAATGGTCAGTCCCCTCGGTATAAAGTTGATCTCACCTCTGCTTACCAGCGACGGATCGGAGATCGTGTTGATAAACAGATAGTAGAACGGGAACAGGCAAAGCAGGGTAAATAATCCGAAAAACAGATAGTCAAAAACATAGAATACGATATCGCCCGCCTTACGTTCAAACTTTGCTTTTTTCTTTAAATCCACCACCACTTCTTTTCCTTCGGCTGTCGTGATGGTCACTTTACGAGGATTCTTTTTTTCGTTGGAGGATAAGTCGATCCTCTTTAATTCCTCCGCTTCCTCCTTGGACAATGTGTCCTTTTTAATCTCTTCACTCATGATCTGTTACCTCCTATACGATCTCTGTGCCTATACAATGCTTTCCCCACGAACCACTTTGGAGATCGTATTGGCCATAAAGAACAGAACGATACTGATGATAGACTTGGTCATGCCGATCACGGTTGAAAGCGGGATACTGCTTCCGGAACCGATACCTAAGTAGATCGGAAGAGCGTCGTGTAGGGAAAGAGTGTAG
>CALDIE010000221.1 GCA_937901625.1 uncultured Lachnospiraceae bacterium | reverse complement strand
GAGGCGAAACGGCAAATCTTGCAGAGTTCGCCGATTTATATTATAATCATACAGTTAATGAAGCTCGTATGAGACGATCATTTGCAAAGGAGACAACAATGGCGGATTTAAGCAGTACCCAGTTTTTCAGTATAGTCCAGGATCCTGATATTTCGGTAAAAAAGGTTCTTGAAGACGTATACAGCGCCATGGAAGAAAAGGGTTATGACCCTGTCAGCCAGATCGTAGGCTATATCATGTCAGGTGACCCCACCTATATCACCAGCCACAAGAATGCTAGAAGCATCATTATGAAGGCGGAGAGGGATGAGCTTGTCGAGGAGCTCCTGACGGAATACATAGCCACCAACCGTTGGAACGAAAAACAGTGATTCGCGAACGGGAGACAGAGTACAGATGAGGATTATGGGTTTGGATTTCGGCAGCCGCACTGTGGGCGTCGCGTTAAGCGACCCGTTAAAGATCACAGCGCAGGGTCTGGAGATCGTGCGCAGAGAAAGAGAAGATAAGTTGCGGCGCACCTTAGCCAGGATCGAAGAGATCATAACGGAATATGAAGTGGAAGAGATCGTTTTGGGATGGCCGAAAAATATGGATGGCAGTGAAGGGGAACGCGTGGAGAAGACCAATGAGTTTCAGGCTATGTTGGAGAGAAGGACCGGACTTCCGGTCGTTCTTTGGGATGAGCGTCTTACCACGGTGGCAGCGGATCGTTACATGATGGAAGCGGGAATCCGCAGAGAGAACCGCAAGGAACAGGTGGATAAGATCGCGGCTGTTTTTATCCTGCAGGGCTATCTGGACCGGAAGAAAGCAGAGGCTAATGGTCTTTAGGAAGGAGGCATCAAATGGCGGAAAAGGTTTCTTTACAGGCAGAGGACGGATCCGTCCTTGATTTTTATGTTGTGGAAGAAACGACGGTTGCGGGAGTGGATTATCTCCTTGTTACGGACAAAGAAGAAGGAGATGCGGATGCCTGCATCTTAAAGGATGTATCCGACAGGGAATCGGAAGAAGCGATCCTGGAGATCGTGACGGATGAGGAAGAGTTTGACGCCATCAGCCGGATTTTTGAGAGTCTGATGGACGATGTGGATTTTGTTAAGGAAGATAAAAAAACCAGAGGTGAAAGTTGAAAAAACAAGGAAATGAAAACGCGGCACCGTTAAAGATCATTCCGCTCGGAGGACTGGAACAGATCGGAATGAACATTACGGTGTTTGAGTACGGGGAGAGCATAATCGTGATCGACTGCGGTCTTGGATTCCCCGAAGATGATATGTACGGGGTGGATCTGGTCATTCCGGATGTTACCTATCTGCAGGAGAACATTGACAGGGTAAAGGGCTTTGTGATCACGCACGGGCACGAGGATCATATCGGATCGCTGCCCTATATAATAAAGATGGTAAATGTCCCTGTTTACGCGACCAATCTGACCATGGGACTTATCGATCATAAGTTAGAGGAGCACGGACTCCTCGACAGTGTGGTACGCAAGGTGGTGAAATTCGGCCAGACGATCACGCTCGGAGATTTTCATGTGGAGTATATCCGAACCAATCACAGTATCGCGGATTCCGCGGCGCTGGCAATCTATACGCCGCAGGGAATTTTTGTACATACGGGCGATTTCAAGGTAGACTATACGCCGATCTACGGAGACGCGATCGATCTGCCGAGATTCGGAGAGCTCGGAAAGAAAGGCGTGCGTGCGCTATTGTGCGACAGTACGAATGCGGAACGTCCCGGCTTTACGCCTTCGGAGCGGACGGTGGGAAGCACCCTTCGCACGATATTTGAAGAACACAGAAACAGCAGGATCATTGTTGCGACGTTTGCGTCAAATGTGGATCGTGTGCAGCAGATCATCAATATAGCCCATCGCTTCGGACGCAAGGTATCCGTCGAAGGGCGCAGTATGGTCAATATCATCGGGACGGCCATCGAGTTAGGATGCATCAGCGTTCCGGAAGATACGCTGGTCGATCTGGATGCATTGAAGAACTACCCGGAGGAGCAGACGGTCATCATCACCACCGGAAGCCAGGGCGAGCGCCTTGCGGCACTTAGCCGGATGGCCGGAGGCACACACAGAAAGGTTCAGATCAAACCGACCGACACGATCATCTTTTCATCTCACCCGATCCCGGGAAATGAAAAGGCTGTTACCCGTGTGATCAATGAGCTCTTCCACAAGGGAGCGGATGTTGTGTTTCAGGATACACATGTATCCGGACACGCCTGTCAGGAAGAGATCAAGTTGATCTACTCTCTTACGCATCCGGAATACGCCGTGCCGGTACACGGTGAGTACAAGCATCTGATCGCGGGCGCAAAGATCGCCAGACAGATGGGTGTGGAAAAGGATAATGTCTTTATCATGCAGTGCGGAGATGTGCTGACATTTGATTCTGAAGGAGCGAGACTCGACGGGCAGGTTACGGCCGGAGCCGTCTTTGTGGACGGACTCGGCGTCGGCGACGTGGGAAACACCGTGCTTCGCGACCGTCAGCGGCTTGCGGACGAGGGGATCATCCTTGTGGCGCTTGCGATGGACGGAGACGAAAATATCGTAGCCGGACCGCATGTGGAAACGAGAGGGTTTGTCTATGTCAAGGAGTCTGATGACATGATCCGCGACATCGAGGATGTGGTCAACCAGAAGGTGGACAGTTTTATCGGAAGTTCCGCGAAGGACGATGAGGAGCACAGCCGCTTAAAGGCGGAATTAAAGAGCGATATCAAGACGTTTGTCTGGAAGAAGATCAAGAGGGAACCGATCGTTATTCCGGTGATCCTTAATATCGAGTGAAGGGAAAATGAAACATGATAGAAGTAGAGGATGAGTTACAACGCTTTATCGATGCCGTACGTGATTCCAAGACCTACAGAGAGTATGATACCGCAAGAGCGGTGCTTAAGCGGGATGAGGCGCTGATGGAAAAAGTCAATGCCTACCGCCGGAAAAACTTTGAAATGCAGAATTCCGATGAGACGGAAGATCTGGAAGAAAGACTTGAACAATACTGGATGGACAATCTGGAGCTGACGGATGAGCCGAGGGTAAAACGCTTTTTGCAGGCGGAGCTGGCGCTGTGCCGGATGCTGCAGGAAGTAACGGACCGTCTGGTCGGAAGTCTTAATTTTGAGTAAACGGAAAAGAGAAAGAAATGGGTATTAAGAAACTGATCGGGTCGGTATTTAAAACGATCTTAACGCTGATAATCTTTGCGGCCATTATGTACGCTGTGTATTATTACGCGGCCAAAGCTTACGATTTCGGTTATCGTATCTTTGCCGAAGATGCAATGAGTCCCGAACCGGGGATCACCATGACGGTGGCGATCGTGGAAGGAAAGACAGTAAGAGAGATCGGAGAATCACTGGAAGAGAAAGGTCTGGTGCGGGACGCCACGCTTTTCTATTTTCAGGAGCTTGTATCCAACTATCACGGAAAACTGCAGCCCGGGATCTATGAGCTGAACACATCCATGACGCCGGAGGAGATGATGGAGATCATGTCCGTAGCGCCGGAAGAGGATGAAACGGCTGCCGAAACGGCAATTTCCTCCGATACCGGGACGGAAGCCGAGAGCTGGGAAGGATCGGAGGAGAGTGCTTCTCCGGAGGAGGAGACGGACAGTGACGAGTCGGGCGAAAGCACGACGGCAGAGTAAGGAAGGGACTATGGATAGAGAAGAAAGAGTGGATTCTTTTCTTATGTCGCTGGAACCGGATCTTCCGGAGTATCTTGAAAGGATCTGTAAAGAGGCCATAGAGGACCGGGTGCCTGTCGTGCGCCCGCAGACGAGATCGTTATTACGGTTTCTGGTGAAAACGCGCCGACCGCAGACGATCCTGGAAGTGGGTACGGCAACCGGATTTTCGGCGCTTTTGATGTGGGAAGCATCCGATAGACAGACAAAGATCACGACGATCGAAAAGTTTGAAAAGCGGATTCCGATCTC
>CALDIE010000220.1 GCA_937901625.1 uncultured Lachnospiraceae bacterium | reverse complement strand
GTTTACGGCTGTAGAGCACAGGATCGAGTATGTAGCAACGGTAAACGGCGTGGATTACTATAACGATTCCAAGGGAACCAATCCGGACGCGGCGATCAAGGGAATCGAGGCGATGAACCGCAAGACGGTTCTGATCGGTGGTGGCTATGACAAGCAGAGCGCTTACGATGAGTGGATCGAGAGTTTTAACGGTAAGGTAACCTGGCTGCTTTTGATGGGACAGACCCGGGAAAAGATCCGTGACTGCGCGATTGCGCACGGATTTGAAAATATCCGTATGGTCGAATCCATGGAAGAGGCGGTAAAGGTAGCTGCCGGACTGGCTAAGGACGGAGAGGCGGTGCTCTTATCTCCGGCGTGTGCGAGCTGGGGAATGTTTACCAATTATGAAGAGCGCGGAAGGATTTTTAAAGAGGCAGTGAGGGCATTATGAGCCAGGAACAAACAGCTAAGAGGGCGGCGTCGAACCGGCCTGCCGGGGCTCATCCCGGTGAAGGAAAAAGGAGAAGACGGGGGGCACCCGGAAAAATAAAAACAAGGCACGGTGTGGATATCACTCTTCTGGTGGTACTGCTGCTTTTAATGGTCATCGGGTTGATCATGATCTATTCCAGCAGCGGCTATACATCATTGACGATGGAAAAGTCCACATCCTCTTATTCTTTTCTGAAGAAACAGCTCCTCGCGGAGTTTCTGGGAGCGTTTGCGACGCTGTTGATCTGCGTTTTTCCTTTTGATGTTGTGCGTATATTCGGAAAGAAAGGAGGACGTATCCTTCTGCTGATCGTCGCGACGTTCTTAATGTTGTTGTTAAAAACCAATTATGGAGTGAATGTAAACGGCGCCACACGCTGGGTAAATCTCTTTGGCGTGGTGCAGTTCCAGCCGGCGGAGTTTGTAAAGATCGCGCTGATCTTTTTTATGGCGGGTGTGATCGATGAACATCCGTTGGTCATGCAGAAACCCAAAAGCAAACGTTTTTTGACGGTTGTGGTCGTTATTTTGGTGAATGTCATGCTGGTCTACAAAATATCTTCCAACCTCTCCAGTGCCATCATCGTGGGAGCCATCGGATTTGGCATGATGTTTTTCGTGATCCGAAGCTGGTGGATATATGTAACGCTCGGAGGAGCATTGGGAGCAGTTGTTGTCATGGTACAGAAGTACGTGAACAAAATGGCCGCAGAGAACAGGGTTGATGAGATGGCTTATCAGTTAAAGCGTGTTCTGGTATGGCAGCATCCGGAATCCTATTTGAAATCCGGCGGATACCAGACAGTACAGGCACTTTACGCGATCGGTAGCGGCGGTTTTGCGGGTAAAGGTCTCGGGAACGGGGTGCAAAAGATCGGTGTCATCCCGGAAGTATATAATGATATGATCTTTTCGGAGGTCTGCGAGGAGATGGGACTGATCGGAGCGATGCTGATACTGTTCCTTTTCGCAATATTGCTGTTCCGTGTGTTATATATCGCCAATAATTCCGGGACGCTCTTTGAAAGAATGTTCTGCCTGGGTGTGTTTGTTCATATCGCTTTGCAGGTGATTTTAAATATCATGGTTGTGACCAACACAATGCCCAACACCGGCGTGAGTCTTCCGTTTTTCAGTTACGGCGGAACATCTGCGGCGTTTTTGACGGTGGAGATGGGAATCGTGCTTGCGATCTCACGAAGGATTGAAGTAAAGGAGTAGCAAAAGGATGTACGATGAACTGGACCGTATAATCAATCGAAAGAAGAAAGTGATCACGTTCCAGTGCATCATCCTTGTCCTTTTGGCGGCCTTCTGGCTGATCCTGAATCTGTTTCAGGTGGAAAATGTCAGCGTGGAAGGAAACCGTCATTATTCCTCGGCGCAGATCCGGCGATTTGTCGAAAACGGGTGGTTCGGAGACAATACACTGATACTTTCCATGAAATTTTCCAACAGGGAGATTTCGGACCTGCCTTTTATCGAAACGATGAACGTATCGGTGGTCGACCGTAATTCCATCAAGGTGACGGTTTATGAAAAGAGCCTGGCCGGATACATCCAGTATCTGGAGAATTATATGTACTTTGACAAGGACGGAGTGATCGTGGAAAGTTCCTCGCGTACTACAAAGGGTATCCCCCTGATCACGGGACTGGTATTTGACCATTTGGTGATGTATGAAAAAATCCCGGTGGAAGATGAGGCGATTTTTCAGACAATACTGAATATGACGCAGATCCTGTCAAAGAATAATCTTGAACCGGACAGGATCTACTTCGACGCGAAGAATTCGGTCACCTTGTATTTCTCGGATCTGAGAGTGTACCTCGGAGACAATGAGAAGATCGAAGAGCAGTTAACCTATCTTAAGGGGATCATGAGCGAGATGAGAAAACCGCTTGAAGAAGGCGGACCGGAACAGCCCCTCCCGGGAGGATTGCTGGATCTGTCCAATTACGAGACCGGCAAGAAGGACTATTCTTTTAAACCGGATCAGTGACTTTAAGCTGACGCCCGGAATGGAGCACAAATTGACTTGATGGGTCAACGGGCGCAAAAAATGTGCAAAAAAATGCCTGAAATCGGTTGAATTTGTTTGTCGCAACAGCTATCATTAAGTACAGGGGTTTTTAATGTTATGTAAATCTATAGGAGGATTAAAAGCGGTGATTGAAATTAACAGTGTAGATTCGGAACCTATTGTTAAGATTATGGTGGTCGGTGTGGGTGGCGCCGGCAACAATGCTATCAACCTGATGATCGATGAGCATGTATCCGGGGTTGAGTTTATTGCCATGAATACGGATAACAAGTCTCTCCACCAGACCAAAGCACAGAAGATCCTCCAGTTAGGGGAACGCTTGACGAGGGGACAGGGAGCAGGCGGTAAGCCTGAGCGCGGACAGCAGGCTGCGGAAGAGAGCGCGGATGACATTACGGAGATGCTCCAGGGCGCGGATATGGTGATCATTTCCGCAGGTATGGGCGGTGGTACCGGTACCGGCGCAAGCCCTGTGGTAGCCAGAGCAGCCAAGGATCTCGGATGCCTTACGGTAGCCGTTGTTGTAACTCCTTTCAGCTGGGAGGGCGGCGTTCGTGCCAGAAACGCAAAGCTGGGTCTGGATAATCTGAAAGAGATCGTTGATACTTTGATCGTGGTTCCAAACACGAACCTCGGCGAAGTAGTAGATAAGAGAAACTCCGTAGAGGATACATTCCGCATCGGCAATCAGGTATTGATCCAGTGCGTACGCGGCATCACGGATTTGATCACAAACGAAGCAGTGATCAACCTTGACTTTGCGGATGTATGCAGTGTAATGAAAGATAAGGGTATGGCGCATGTCGGTTCCGCTGTAGGAAAGGGAGATGACAAGGCGTTGGAGGCTATGAAGGCAGCTATTGAGGCTCCGCTTCTTGAGACCAACATCCGTAACGCGACCGATATCCTGGTAACCTTTGTAGGCGATCTTTCCATGAATGATGTGTCAACGGCCATGCAGTATCTCAACAGCTGCTGCGCAGAAACAGAGATCAACATTATCTATGGCTTCAAGGGCGCGGATGAGACTACCGAAGAAGACACCTGCACGATAACCGTTATCGCTACCGGCGTGGAAGACCCTTCGGAGACACAGACCGGCAGGATCACTTCCCCGAACCGCTATACGGCGGCACAGGGCAATTTCCGTCCGAGACCGGCAGCACCTGCCCGTTCCGCGACCAGTGTGGGAGCGC
>CALDIE010000219.1 GCA_937901625.1 uncultured Lachnospiraceae bacterium | reverse complement strand
GTCTTCCTATCTGCGCTGCCTTCGCCACATCGCAATTTCCGCCGCCAAATCCGTTCCCATCGGAATCATAAGGGTTTACCCATACCCTTACACGAATGTAGTTGATACCGGCATCGGCAAGAGCATGAAAGATGTCGATCTCATTTCCCTCGCTGTCATAATATACAACGCCGCTCTCTTCCTCCGCGATCACGGAAGAGACATCCATTCCTTTGATAAAGTCTTCACCGATCCCTTCGATCGGCGCAACAAATATTTCCGTTTCCTCTGTTCCGGTCGGAAGAACGGGGGTATATATCTGCTCTGCGACCGTATATTTCGTCCCGTTTATCTCTGCCGCGACCGCATTTTCCTCCGTGCTGTCGCTCCCTGCCGTTTGCGGCACTGTATCTTCGCTGCCGGCACAGCCGGCAATCAGCAGGATCCCTGCGGTCAGTAAACCTGAAAGTCTTATTTTCATGTCTCTTCTCTTCATTCCCTTATTCCTCTTTCTCTTTCCTGTGTACTGAGCGCTTCCTTACGCCTTAAAATCACGGATCTTTTCCAGTGCAGGAAGCGCATTTCCTTCATAATCAAATAATGCCTGGTTGGCCCATTCGTTTCCTCCGGGTCCCTGTTCTTTCGTATAGCAAAGCGCGGCCTCTGTAGCCCATCCGCATCCGGGAACAGGAATCCATCCCGGCTCCCAGTAATAAAATCCGCGTCCTCCGTTAACTTTAGCAATCCTTTTCATCACATCCTGCATAAAAAACGCCTGTCCCTGTTTGGTCATAGGATACTCCAGTTTTTCCACCAGTTCCTGTCTGGTTGCCATGCCTTTTAAGTCGCTTTCCGGAAGACCTTCATACTTCCTGTAATCCTCCATGGAAAATCCCATGGATACTTCCGCTACGATCAGTTCCTTTCCGTATCGTCTCGCCATATCCTTCATATTAAACTCAAGCTGATCCAAAGTTCCGTGCCAGAAGGGATAATATGAAAGACCGATCACATCAAAGTCTTCCCCCCGTTCCATATAATGGTCAAACCAATCCACGTACATCTCGTTAAATCCGCCGTTGTCCAGATGGATCATGATCGGTACATTTCCATCCACCGCCTTGACCGCCCGGATACCGGAGCTTACATAGGCAGCGATCGCGTCGTATTCCGGTTTTTTGCCTGTAGGCCAGAGTAAACCGTTGGTGATCTCATTTCCAACCTGTACCATGGTGGGTGCCACATCATTTTCATGAAGCGTACGCATCACGGATACGGTATAGTCATATACGGCATTTACCAGCTCTTCTTTTGAATAACCTCTCCAGGCTTTGGGGACATTCTGCTTTCCGGGGTCTGCCCAGAAGTCACTGTAATGAAGATCCAAAAGGAAACCCATGCCGGCAGCCTTAGCCCTCTTAGCCAAACGGATCGTCTTTTCCAGGTCATTGGTTCCCGCGCCGTACGGTTCCCCTGTTTCCGAATACGGATCATTCCACAAACGGAGCCGCACGCTGTTGACACCGTAATCCTTTAAAATATCCAATAAATCTTTTTCTATTCCATGATCGTAATACTTTGCTCCGCACGCCTCTTCCTCGATTAGTGTGGAGATATCCATTCCTTTGATAAACTCGCTCATATTCTTCCTGTTTCCTTTCACCTGCATGGAATCCTTAGTATCTTTTCATAAATAAACATAAGCCCCGTGGCCAGACACGGCGAACGGGGCTTACTTAAATCAATCAAAATCAGTGATCCGATCCATCATCCTTCTGTAACGAAAGCGGACCATTTCATTCTTTTCAAGGACATCCTCCTCCGTTCCGGTGTATTGGCAACGGATACAGTAATATTCCTTCTTATCCTTGTCATAAAACATATCGATATCCAGATCCCTCATAAAGCAGGAGGGACAGCGGAAATTTAATTTGCCTTTGCCAGATTGAGCCATGTGGTAACAACCTCCTTATCCTGAATTTTCTTTGTTACACCAAGCGTAAACATCGGGGAGAATGCATATCCTTCACGGATATAAACCTCCGCGTCGGCAGCATCCGTCGAAAGAGAGACATTTGTCTCGATCGCCGGAATGATCGCTCTTGCCGTATCCGCGCCCTGAACCGACGCTTCTCTGCAACGATACTCATATGCGATACTTTCTTTTGCGACGCTGTCCTTTTCCACACTCAGTGTTATGCCGGTCATATCTTCCGGATACTCCGTAGTGCCGTAGCAGGCTACCATATACTCGTTGATCGTTACCTCTGCCCCGGGATCGCTCATCTCAAGTATCTTTCTTTCGATCTTAATGTTGGAAGATCCCTCTTCAAATGTGATCACGGACTGAATCTTTACCGTAAGATCCTCAAACTCGATATCCACCGGATCAAGCGTCAGGATCCTGTTCTTACCTTCCTGAGAAAAGCTTGCATGCGTTCTGCACAGGCACAGATCCACTTCTTCTCCGCCATGGCAAACCTTTGCGCTTCGTACCGTACCCTCTCCCGCATAATGTGTGAAATATCCCGCACGGTATTTCTCCTGAATAAGGAAGGGGTAAGATGCATCCTGTACATGCTTTGTGCCGATACCGACCTCCCACTTTAACTTGGAAGCATACGGACGAAGATCTACGATCGCGCCACCCTGGTACATATTTACACAGGCTCTCATGTAAGGATCCGAATACCAGAAGAGCTGTTTTTCCGATCCGTAGAGGATATCCTTCCACAGAGCGCACTCCGGTTCCGTATAGGTCTTGTTTGCGCGATAGAAATCGGCAAACTCGGCCATGGTCATATCAACCAGCTGCCCTTCCTTCTTTAATTTCCCGTAATATGCCATTCCGTCTTCATAGGACTTCTTTAACAGTTCGTACGGCTGCTCCCAGCGTCCCATCTTGTTTAACCAGCCCGGTCCTACGAACATCATATTGTAGGAATAGCCGTTATTGTATTTCGCAAGATGACGGTACTGATCGATCAGGTTGTACAGATAGGGATACTCCCATGTCTTTGTATCTATCAGTAAAAACTCCTGAGTACCGATCGGGCTATAGTCTCTGTATGTTGAAAATACATCGCAGGAAATTATATTTCCATGGCGCGCTATTCCTCTTACCGGAGTGTGCCCTACTACCTGAAGCAGTTTGCGGGGTTTATACATCCGTATGCTCCTGTGCTGCGGACGCAGCCATAAAGGAGATCCGTTCTGCCACATGATATCCGCGCCAAGAGAATTGATCCGGGCTATGACCTTGTCCGGATCGTTATAATCAGCAGTCCTGGTATTTGTCCTAACGAAATCATCACTAAGACCCCCGTGCATAAACAAAATGTCATCTATCCTGTGTATATACTGAAACTGAGATGGGTCATTTACCGAGTACTCAAGCTTATGCAGCCCTTCATTTGCTACGCCCTCAGCAAAATGTGAAAACCCGGACTCCGGCTGCATCCATCTGTAGCTGAGATCATGATTCCCATAACACCACAAAGAATCCGGATGTTCCTTAGCAAATTCACAAGCGGCAGCATAAGTATCTCT
>CALDIE010000218.1 GCA_937901625.1 uncultured Lachnospiraceae bacterium | reverse complement strand
CTTTACCAGGCACATCTGCTGATTTTGGAAAAGAGGCAGGAGGATGCGGCCGGTATCCTTGAGAGAGTGGGATTTCTGATGGGGGAAAAGGAATTCGAACCTCAGATGGAATGTTACTACGGATACTTAAAGACGCTGATCGGCAAGGATGATAAGCTGACCAAAGCGTACGCCGACCGCACGGAGTATTTTTATATTCGTGACGAGGGAAACTGGCGCCTGGCCTGGCTTTTGATGTATTTAAAACAGGATTTTGTGCGTCATAAGGAGAAGAAGCTGGAGCTGATCCGGCAGCAGTATATCTATGGAAATGTAAGCCCGGTTCTGTATCTGGAGATGCTTCTTGTGGTGCTCGAAGACCCGATGCTTTTGACAAAGTTAACCGACTTTGAGATGTCTTTTTTTTCCTTTGTATTACGTCAGGGCGTGATGACGAGAGATTTAAGGCGCAGGTTTGTCTATCTGGCAGGGGAGCACAGAACTTTTTCCCGGGAAATCTACAACATGTTGTGCGTTTGCTATGAGGATGATCCTGCGGAAACAACCTTAGAGACCATCTGTAACATGCTGATGAAGGGCAACTGTATCGGAGAAGAGTATTTCCGCTGGTACGAAGCGGGGATCGATGCGGAGTTACGCTTAACCAAACTGTATGAGTATTATATGCTCAGTATTGCTCCGGATTACGAGGGGGCTCTTCCGAAGATCGTTTTGATGTATTTTGTGTATCGTTCCAATCTCGGGACGGAGAGAACGGCCTTTTTATACGCTAATGTACTTAAAAACAAGGAGGCCTATCCGGATCTGTATGAGGAGTACCTGCCGCATATCAAGGATTTTGCTTTAGAGCAGATAAGACGCCGGAATCTGGATGACAATCTGGCACTGATCTATGAAAAGATATTGCCGGAATATATGAGTCTGGGCGATGTGTCCCTGGCTTATTCGGATCTTTTATTCTATGAGGAGATCACCGTCTTTTCCGGGGAGATGATCAACGCGGTTGTCATCAACAAAAACATCGAGGGTGAGGTTGTCTATCCGATCTTCAGAGGACGGGTGGTTCTTCCCGTATACGGAAATGAGTATTGCGTACTCTTGGAGGATGTGTACGGAAACCGCTTTGCGGATCCGGAATTCTATGACCAGCGAAGGATCATGCGCGTACCGTACGATATGCGGTATGAGATGGAAAGCATCGAGCCGGAGTTAGGTCCTGCGGTCTTTATCTCAGAGAGCAGTGAAGTACAGGCTGTGGTAACCCCGGAGAATGAAAGGGTATTGTTATGGCTTTCCACGAGAGAAGAGATCACGGAGCAATACCGTCTGCTATTGATGATCAATCTGGCGGAATACTACTTTGACCATGATATGATAGCCGAGCTCGACGGATTGCTGATGCGATTTGAGCCTCTGGAGACGGATCGGAACGAGCGTGAGATCTGCGTGCGCATCATGGTTGCCCGCGGAATGTACGATAAGGCTTTTGAGTGGGTGATGACAGCCGGCATGGAGGGGATCGATTATAAGGTGCTGGTAAGACTCTGCGACCGCCTGCTTGCCCGAAGCGATTATTCCTACAGGGAGGATCTGTTAAAGGTTTGTGAGGGATTATTTGAAATCGGAAAGTATGATGAGCTGATCTTAAATTATCTGCTGTTGTACTTTCAGGGTAATGTGCAGCAGTTAAAGAACCTCTGGAGAGCGGCGGATTCTTTTGGTCTGGAAGTTCAAAGCCTTCTTGAGAAGATGCTGATCCAGCTCCTTTATACAGGCACGGAGATCAAGGATAAGGCGGATGTGTACTTAAGTTACGTCCAGCATACGCCCGGTATGGATCTGGAGCTGGCCTTTGTCAGAAAATTATCCTATGACTACTACGTCCGGGAAGAGGAGATCGACGAGACCGTCTTTGACCGTGTGGGATATCTCTGGAGAATGGGTGAAGCGGTGCATACCGTAAGCATATTGGCGTATCTGAAGCTGTCCTTAAAACGCCTTGAAAACGGAAAACTTTTAGAGGAGGAGAAGACCATGATCAGCCAGATGCTCGACCGTATGTGGCAAAAGGGTATCTTCCTTCCTTTCTTTACGGAGTTTAAATCCATGATGCCGATGTACAGGCTGCTGGAAGGGCAGAGTTATATCGAGTACCACGGCAAGGAAAAACGCCGCGTGGTTTTACACTATGTTTTTGAAAAGCCCGGATCCGGCGGTCAGACCCTTATTTCCGAATACAGGAAAGAGGAGATGCTGCATGTTTATGGCGGAGTATATATCAAGTCCTTTATCCTCTTCTACGGGGAAAAAGTAATCTACTACATCACGGAGGAGGACGGTAGAGTGGAGCGCCTGTTGCAGTCCGGGAGCTTACAGTTGAAAGATAACGGAACAGGCAATATGGAAGATCGCTTCGGAATGGTCAATAACATCGCGATCAGCCGCTGCATGAGGGATGATGTGACCTATGAAAATCTTCAGGCACAGTACTTAAAGCGGAATTTCCTGGTGGATCGGATGTTTGGAAATATCGACTGAGCGAAAAGACAGCCGGTCTGAAAGACTTTATCACGAGCGGAATTGAATTTGGAAAGAAGAACAGTAAAATGTGGACGCGGAGAAACCGCGGATAGGAGCAGGTTTTGATCGAGGGAATCAAGGGTGCAATAGAGAGGGTATCAAAGGATGTGTCAAAAGACCGTGTTACCCTGGGAATCGATTTAAGCGACGATTACGCTCAGATCAGCTATATGTCCGTACAGGACAAAGAACCGGAAACGGTTGCTTTGGATGATCAGGGAGAACGTTTGTTAATACCGGCAGTGCTGGCAAAAAAATACGGGGAGGATCTCTGGACATACGGCGAAGAAGCCTTAAGCCTTGTACAGGAGAATGACGGCTTTTTGATCGATCATCTTTTAAATCGCGCAAGGGAAGGCAATTTCGTGGAAGTGGAGGCAAAGGATTACAATCCGGTCGATCTGCTGGCGCTGTTCTTAAAACGCTGTCTTTCGAGAGCATCCGGTTTTGCGTCGCTGGAAAAAGTGGCAGCGATCGTGATCACGATCGAAGAGCCGGACGGAGCCATGATCGAGGCTTTATCCAAGGCTATCGCCACACTTCGCATCAAACCGGAGAGAGTGTATTTCCAGTCTCATGCGGAGAGTGTATACCATTATATCCTTCAGCAATCGCCGGAACTCTGGAATCACGATGTATTGGTGTGTGATATGCAAAATCGTGGCATGCACGTAATGATGTTCCAGAAAAACAATCAGACGCATCCGGTGGTTTTGCTGATGAAAGAGCAGTGGTTTCCGGATTTTCTTCCGGAGGACTTTGTATACGCCAGATCGCCGGAGGGCAGGAAAGAGCAAAAGGATCAGGAGTTGCGAACGATCCTGTACTCATTCCTGGACGGGAGGATCTGTTCTTCCGTATATCTGTTGGGAGATGGATTTGAAGGAGACTGGTATCCCGAGTCTCTTAAATACCTCTGTAGGGGACGGCGCGCTTTTCGCGGGAACAACTTATACAGCAAAGGCGCCTGTTACGGGGCAAAAGACAAACTGGTGGCGTATGAAGTTGAGAAGCACCATGTCTTTTTGGGAAAAGACAAGTTAAAGTACAACCTCGGCATGGAAGTGGTCAGGGAGAATATCAATTCGTACATGGTCCTTCTGGATGCCGGAAAGAACTGGTATGATTCCTTCCGCGAATGCGACCTGATCCTGGATCAGGAGGATTCCTTACAGATCATCGTAACCCCCCTGGACGGAAAGAAGATGAGGGAAGTGATCATCCATCTGACAGGTATGCCGGTGCGCCCGCCCAGGGCTTCCAGAGTCCATCTGGAAGTGCGGATGTTGTCGGAGGCGTTAGTAAGGATCGTTGTGACCGACCTCGGTTTTGGGGAGTTCTTCCCTTCGAGCGGTCTGGTCTGGACCAATGAATTTGAATTATAGAGAGGATCGATATGGGCAGGATCTTTCAATGCGTGGGGCGATATGCCGGGACGGCATACACCATAAAAAATACATATATCCGCGTATATTGCGTCGAGGAGCTTTGCTACTATATATGCAATAACGCGTATCTTCTGGATGAGAGCTTTGCCTGTCCGGAACTGGCGGACTGGCTCGAGGAAGAATGCAGTTTGCCGGATCTGGCCGGGCGCTTACGGGAAAGATTGCGCTCGGGCGATCGCCTGGAAGGATTTGCCGAAGAGATCTTATCTTCGACAAACTATGTTACGTCAGAGGAGTCAGGCGACATCCGCCGTGTGATCGTAGCGACGAGGCATACATCCAAAGCCCAGAAGGAGTACGTGCTGGCGGAGCATTTTTTAAAGAACCACCGCTATGCGCTGGCATTTAAATCCTACCAGCATCTTTTAAATGAGTTTTCGGAGGCTTTGACCTTAGAGACAAGAGCCAGGATCTATTACCATTTAGGCGTTGTATATTCGGGAATGTTTTGCTTTGAACAGGCGGACTCATATTTTGAAAAAGCCTTTTCCATGGTGGATCTCGATGAATACCGTTACGCGTCGTATGTCGCGAAAAAGATGTATCTTACCGAGAAGGAGTACAGAAAGTACCGGATGATCACTCAGGACTTTGCCTATATCAGCGATCAGGTGGAGAAAGATATGGAAACAGCGGAAAATGAGTGGCTGGTATCGGAGGAATACAGGCGCATGCGCCGTCTGCAGGGTCTTATGGATCAGGGCAATATCGATGAGTACGAACTGGGAATGGACGCGGAGACGGAATATATCAAAGAAACCTACCGCAATTGCATGTCGGAGTGATATTCGTTTTCAAAATAATTTTGACATTCACTATAAATCAACGGGTTTTATGTTAAAATGGCAGCGATGCCCCAAAAAAGGTATTGAAAGGAGAATGAAAGAATGGGAACAGATGCATATATCAGCCCCTTATCAGAACGTTATTCCAGTCAGGAGATGCAGTATATCTTCTCACAGGATATGAAATTCAGAACATGGAGAAGACTTTGGATCGCGCTTGCGGAAACGGAGATGGAGCTTGGTCTTAGTAAAGACGGCGAGCCTGTCATCACACCGGAGCAGATCGAGGAATTAAAGAGTCACCGGGACGATATCAATTATGATGTGGCAAAAGAGAGAGAAAAACTCGTAAGACATGATGTTATGAGCCATGTGTACGCATACGGCGTCCAGTGTCCGAAAGCTGCGGGAATAATCCATCTCGGTGCCACAAGCTGTTACGTCGGGGATAATACCGACATCATCATAATGCGCGAAGGTCTGCAGCTTGTCAGAAAAAAACTCATAAACGTTATTGCTGTTCTGTCTGATTTTGCAAGAGAGTACAGGAGTGTTCCGACACTTGCCTTT
>CALDIE010000217.1 GCA_937901625.1 uncultured Lachnospiraceae bacterium | reverse complement strand
CGGCGGTACCGTATCCTGCTCCCGTGCTGTAGTTGATTCCGGCTGGAAGCCCAAGGATCTGCAGGTTGGTCAGACCGGTAAGACTGTTCGCCCTAAGGTATACTTCGCGATCGGTATCTCCGGTGCTATCCAGCACGTAGCAGGTATGGAAGAGTCTGACCTTATCATCGCCATCAATAAGGATGAGGATGCTCCGATCTTTGATGTGGCCGATTACGGTGTAGTCGGAGATCTGAACAAGATCGTTCCTCAGCTGACCGAAGCTATCAAAGCTGCAAAGGCGGCAAAGGCTCAGTAAACAGGTAAGAGGCGGTAAATAAAAAGTAGATATATACCCATCCGTAAGAAGCGCTTATTCTGCTTCACGGATGGGTTGTTTTTTGCATAGATTTACCAGTTTTTGTGGAAATGACGAATGATTTATGTTAAAATTTCTATGTAATTTGACTATCCCTACTTCATTAATTATTACAGAACAGGAGGACCGCAATGGAAGAGAACAGGGATTACAGAAAAGAGATTCTTCATAATTATGCATACGTATTTGGACTCTGTTTCTTTGGCGTTATTGTCAATCTTGTCATCGCGCAGTTTGCGGATATGCTGAACCTCCCGATCTGGCTCGATACAGTCGGTACGATCGCTGCCGCTTCTCTGGGAGGCTACATCCCCGGGATGATTGTGGGTTTGTTTACCAATTTATGTAAGGGTATGGTGGATGTAAGTTCCGTCTACTACAGCGCGATCAGCGTTATGATCGCTGCGGCTGCCGCGTTCCTCTCCGAAAGAGGCTGGCTTAAGAAACCACTTACGATCTGTGGATTTATCCTTATAATGGCATTGATCGGTGGAGGACTTGGCGGATTTTTGCCGATCCTGATGGCCGGTTTTGAAACATCCGGATATTGGATGGATTTTTTGTATGATCTGATCGATAAGACCGTCACTGTTGTGATCGTTCTCCTGATCGATTTAGCAATTCCGAAGGAACAAAAAGATAAAATGCATCTTTTCGGCTGGCGGCAAAAGCCGTTGACGAAGGAGGAGATCAAGGCAACGAAAAAGATCTGTTGCCGTCAGGCACTGTTAAGATCCAAGATAACCTGGATTTTGTGCATTTCACTTACCTTGCTGGCAGCAGTGGCAACAGCTATCAGTTTCTATCTTTACCGTGAAGCGGTGAAGGACGAATACGAAAAGACGGCCTATGGTGTAGCAAGCGTAGCCAAAGACCATATCGATGCGGAGCGGGTCGATGAGTTTATCACCGATGGAGTGAACGCGCCGGGATATGTTGAGACGCTGCGTGATCTCCAGATCATCCGTAATACATCCAAAAACATTGAATTTCTGTATGTATTTCGCATCGAAAGCGACGGCTGCAGGGTTGTATTTGATGTGGACTCCGAGGAACTGGAGGGATTGGCGGCCGGGGAATTGATCGGATTTGATGATGATTTCATAGAATACCTTCCGGCACTCTATGCCGGAGAAGAGATCGATCCGATCATAGTAAAAAGTACATACGGTTGGTTAATGACGGTCTATCTTCCGCTTTACAACAACGCCGGGGATTGTGTCTGCTATGTCGGAGCTGACATCAAGATGGAGCGTCTGGTAAACAGTGAAGCCATTTATTTTAGCCAGATGATTTTTCTCTACCTTGGTTTTGTGATCTTCATCACGGCGGTTGTGATCTGGTTTGTCGACTACAATATTGTATATCCGATCAACTCTATGGCTATTCAGGCGGATACCTTCCTTGCGAATAAGGAAGATGATTTCGAAGAGAGCCTTAGAAAGGTCCAGGAGCTTGATGTCTATACCGGCGACGAGGTGGAGAATCTCTACCATTCTTTCCGTAAAATGACGGAGGACATGGTTGCTTACATGAATGAGGTAAGCGAAAAGAATAAAACGATCGAGAAGATGCAGGATGCGCTGATCATGAGTCTGGCAGATATGGTGGAAAACCGTGACGAGAATACCGGCATGCACATCCGTAAAACCGCGGCCTATGTGGATACCATCCTTCAGCAGATGCGAAAGATGGGGATGCATCCGGATGTGCTCACCGATGAGTATATCTCCAATGTGGTACGTTCCGCGCCCTTGC
>CALDIE010000216.1 GCA_937901625.1 uncultured Lachnospiraceae bacterium | reverse complement strand
CTACTGCGCAGGCAACTACCGCACAGGCAGCCACCGCTCAGACATCGACCGTACAGGCAGAATCTGCCGCTGCGGCAACTACAGCACTGATGGGTAATTACGATGAGGTTTTTGATCCCGTATATTATTATACAAACTATCCGGATCTGCAGGCGGCTTTCGGAAATGATGAGGCGGCATTGCTCAGACACTGGTTGGTATTCGGTATCAATGAGGGACGGAAGGGCAACGCGGAATTTGATCTTACCGTATATAAGAACAATTATGCCGATTTAAGAGATGCCTTCGGGGAGAATGATCTGCTTTACATTCAGCATTATATTCTGGCAGGCAAGGCAGAAGGCCGTATTGCAAAATAGGAGTTCCTTTCCTGAGAGAATGATTCAAATGAAAAAACGGTTTCGTCCATGGGATGAGACCGTTTTTTGTCGCTGATTTTTAATTAGGAGGGAAAAGTATTCTTACCGGAACAGGATGGTAAAAGTAATCTCTCCGTTTTTATAGGAGACGGATATCTTCGCGCCGATCCGGCTGCAGAGCTCCTGCGCGATGGAGAGTCCGATCCCGAAACCGGATTTTTTGCTGTTGTGAGATTCGTCCTGGCGATAGAAGCGGTCAAAGAATTTTTTGTAATCCACGCTTGCGCCTTCCGCGTAATTGTTGGAGACGGTAAGGCGGGCACCGCTTAAAGCCGAAGGATTCTCAGTTTTTTTTGCCTGCGGGAAACGGCTTTTTCCTACGGCAGTGAGGCTTAGTTTTACGCATCCTTTTTCATCACAGTATTTGGAAGCGTTGTCTAAGAGGATGGAAGTTAACTCTTCGACAGCGCGGGGTTCGCTGATGATCTGCACATTCTCGGCGATATTGACTTCAAACTGCTTTTCCTGACGAAGGATCACCTGCGAAAAAGTATTGGCCTGATCGGTAACGATGGCGGAGGCGTCTACGGCGATCAATACGATCTCATCTTTTTCATCTATCTTGGTTAAGGTGACCAGTTCGGATACCAGCGAGTTTAATCTTCCCACCTGACGCAAGGTGGATTCTGTCCACTGACTTTTGCCGTTTAAGACTTCCACCATTTCCGTATTGGCCGAGATAACAGCGAGCGGTGTCTTTAATTCGTGACTGGCGTTTGTGATAAAACGTTTCTGCTTTTCGCTGTTTTCGATGAAAGGCTGGACTACGCGCTTGGAAAGGAAAGCTAAGATGATGACGAAGATCCACATGATGATGGCACTGACAAGCAGCATGTAGTTGGTGATGGCGGTGATGATCGCCATACGGGAAGTGCCGTCGACAAAGACCATAAGTTTCGAACCGTCATCCATTCGGGCGACACGGTAGATATAGATGTTTCCACCGTACGCACACCGCCCGGAGGAGCGGCCGATGTTTTTGATCTGTTCGGCAATCTGAGTGGCTTCCCTGTCATCTACCGAATATACACTGGAAGTGTTAACGGAGATGACATCATCGTCACTGCCGTAGCGAATGGTAAAAAAGCGGGTTTCGTATTTTAACTCCTCGGTGACAAAATCCCCTGCATTGCTGAAGACGTAGTACAGGCCGGATCCGGATAAGGGGATGTCGCTTGGCGGCATCTGCCCGTCATTGGCAATGATGGCGTTGGTGATCATACCGATCTGGTTTTCAATTGCCCCGGAGGCAAGATGGTATACCGGGATCATGACCAGCGCTAACGCAAGCAGCAGGGCAGCGGTGGCTGCCAATACAAATTTTACTCGAAGTTTATTAAGCATACAGAAACCTTTCTGCCGGTTGTTAAATGTTTATTGAAGTCAGGCAAAAAGAACCGCCCCTCTCCCCGGTGATCTGAAGGGATGAGCCGACCGCCTTTAATTTGTTACGTAAAAAGGAAATATACATCCAGACAAGCTCACTGTCGGCGTCCTCGTCATCCTGCCAGATGCGATTGACGATTTCCTCCGAGGAGAAGATGACTTCGGGATTCGACATCAGCAATTCCATCAGATGAATCTCTTTAGTGGCCAGAGAGATGGAGTTAAGGCAGGACAGTTCCGCGTTTTCCAGATTGAGTGTAACATTTTCCACCGTAAGGATGCGGGGAGTGTAGGTGTTGTGCCGCCTTGTCAGGGCGCGTACACGCGCCAACAGTTCACCCATGGCAAAGGGTTTGGTCAGGTAGTCATCGGCCCCGGCATCGAGCCCGGTGATACGATCGCTTACCTCCGTTTTTGCGGTGAGTAAAAGTACCGGCGTCATATTCATACGGGAGCGTATTTCTTTAAGGGCGGTGATCCCGTCCATTACCGGCATCATGATGTCCATGACGATAGCGTCGTAAACATTGTTCTTCGCGTGTTCTACGGCTTCGGCGCCATTTAAGACACTGTCCACTTCGTAACCGGAGTGTGTCAGCATGGCACTCAGTACATCATTTAAATCTTTTTCGTCTTCCGCAAGCAATACCTTCATAATGGTACGGCTCCTTTCATTAATTTTCATCAGCTTCCGCGGATCAGGTCCCGCAGTGTCTGCATGGATACATCACAGGAAGCCAGTTCATCGGCACAGCGTTTCAGTTCCTGGCTGATCAGTTCCGGATGAGGGATATCCTTTTTGTATTTCATCTCATGTTCCAGGGCAGCCCAGGTATCCATGGCGATGGTCCGTAACTGGATCTCCGCATAGAGACATTCCGGACGGAAAGATCCCTCGGGGAGTACAAGTTCATTTAACAGTTCCGTTACATTCAGGATCAGATGGTAACTGCGATACCCGTTCGGCTTGGACTGGAGGATGTAGTCTTTTTCATCAACGACCTTGCACCCTTTAAAATGGCGGATCTGTTCAATGTTTTCGTAAATATCATCGATAAACAGACAGACGACCCGCACGCCGATGGCGTCACGTATGGAAGAAAGGGCGTTGGCGGTTGTCGCGTCCAGACCGAGTTTCGCGCATTTTGCCCGCATGCTTTCCTCTGATTTGATCCGGTAGGAGAGGTGTTCGTAAGGCTTGGAATTCTGTTCCTTTTTACTGTCCCGGCTGTAGGATACGATACGCCCCAACAGCAGTGCTGCCACGTCCTCCAAAACCGGCTGAAAGTCTCCGTAGATGGAAGGGATGGCGGGGTTGTTACCGGATTCATTTATCTCAAATTCTTTTGTTGTGAATGATCGATCCGACATAAGCGGCTTACCTCCGTTGTTTTAAGTTTACCATAGTTTTTCCGCTTTGGCATAAGGGAAGTGATAATTCAGAAAGAATTCACATAAAAACAAAGTGTTGCAATGAAAGGCTCGTGTGGTATGATTTCTAATTGGTATGCACTGAATAGAAGATCGCGGTTGGAAACGGAGGAAAGGAGTAATGAAGAGAGTCGTTCATTTTTTAAAAGAAGAAGTCGTATTGACGATCACGCTGATGTTAGCATTCGTCAGTGCTTTTTTTGTGAAACCGGACCGGTCTTATACGGAGTATATCGATTATCGCGTTCTTGCCATTCTGGCGGGGCTTATGCTGGTAATGGAGGGCTTAAAAGAACAGGGCGTATTCAGACGGATCGCCAAATGGATGATCTCCAAATGTAAAGACCTCCGGGCAGTATATGTGACGCAGGTTTTTTTATGCTTTTTCTTTTCGATGTGGATCACCAATGATGTGGCTCTGATCGTCTTTGTTCCGCTGGCATTGGAAACGCTGTGTATGATGGATAAGGAAGAGGAGGCGATCCATATGATCGTCTTTCAGACACTGGCGGCTAATTTAGGGAGCATGCTTACACCTGTCGGAAATCCGCAAAATCTCTATCTGTATGGTTTGGCCGGATACAGTTTCACCGGGTTTGTTAAAACGATGCTTCCGCTGTCGTTGATCTCGGCTATCCTTTTATGGATCAGCTGTGTTGCATTTGGCACAAAGGATAAGGTCGTCCTGGCTCATAAGGAAAAAGTACCTCATGAAAAAAAGGAAGAGGGCAACACACTGTCCGGGCTTCACGGAAAGATGCTTGTGATCTGGTACGGCATCCTGTTTTTGTTTAATCTTCTGGCGGTGCTTAATACAGTTCCGTATATATATACCATCGCATGTACCGTATTGGCGGTATTTCTGATGGACCGCAAGATCCTAATAAAGATCGATTACGGTCTGCTGTTAACGTTTGCGGCGTTTTTTATCTTTGTCGGGAATATGGGGCGGATTCCGTCACTTGCCGCATTTTTGGAAAGATCGATCGCGGGACGGGAACTTGGCATCACCGTTCTCTTAAGCCAGGGGATCAGCAATGTTCCCGCCGCTTTGTTGCTTAGCGGCTTTACGGACGATTACAGTGGCTTAAATGATAAAATAAGCGGTGGGTGAAAGGATAAAAACATGCACTACATGGAGCTTATGGATGTAACGTTTTCTTATGCGCCCGATGAGAAGCCGGTGTTCGACGGTCTTTCTTTTGCGATGGAAAAAGGCGAATGCGTGGCGGTCATGGGCGACAACGGCGCGGGAAAATCCACGCTGCTGCGGTT
>CALDIE010000215.1 GCA_937901625.1 uncultured Lachnospiraceae bacterium | reverse complement strand
ATCGTAAAAAAGTGCCAAAAAATCAACTAAACGTTCAAACAGAGCCCCTCCTTGTCATATCGGTCTCATCATACGCCAAGGGAGCATCTCTCTTGTATCTGGGAATGTGGCTGAATGCCATCGGCAAGTTGTCTCGCCTCTTTCAAGATGGACGATTGAGTCTTCAGAAATATGTCAAATTGGCTACACTGAAGGGAGTTGTCGTGAAAGAGTAGAACGAGAAAACCATGACCGCGATACTTTCCGAAGAAGACACAAAACTGAGGTTTATCACGCCCGCTCTCCAGGCTGCCGGTTGGTCTGCTAATCAGCTAATGATGGAGTATGACCTGAGAGCGGATCGGCATCGGATCGTTCCTGATCAGAACAGGACTCGCAAGGAGCACACCCGCAGTCGCGCAGACTATTTGTTGTGCCACGGCGTCAACGCTCCCATCGCGGTTCTGGAAGCAAAGAGTACTTCTAAGACGGCAGCGGATGGATTGGATCAGGCAATCCGGTACGCCAAGATGCTGGATGTTCCGTTTGCCATTGCGGATGCAACGACACTTACCGAGGCGGGATATGTCGGAGAGGATGTGGAGAACATTCTCTTAAAGCTGATCCAAGCTGCGGATTATGATGTGGAGAAGGCTCAGTACGGTATCGTATATATTGATGAGATCGATAAGATCACCAAAAAGAGCGAGAATGTTTCCATTACCAGAGATGTATCAGGAGAGGGTGTACAGCAGGCGCTGTTAAAAATAGTGGAAGGAACGATCGCTTCCGTTCCTCCTCAGGGCGGACGTAAGCATCCCCATCAAGAGCTGATCCCGATCGATACGACAAACATCCTCTTTATCTGCGGAGGTGCCTTTGACGGTCTTGAAAAGATCATCGGAGAGCGCTTAAACAAGAAGTCCATCGGATTTAACGGTGAGCTCGGGGCGTCGGAGCAGGAGGATCTTTCCAAACTCCTTCATTCCGTAACGCCGCAGGATCTGATCAAATTTGGCCTGATCCCTGAGTTTATCGGTCGTGTTCCCGTAAATGTTGTATTAAACGGCCTGGATCTGGACGCATTGGTTCGGATCTTGAAGCAGCCGAAGAATGCCTTGATCAAGCAGTATCAGAAGCTTTTTGCCATGGATCGTGTTGAACTGTCTTTTGACGATGACGCGGTAGACCGTATAGCCGAGCTGGCACTTGAGAGAAAGATCGGAGCCAGAGGTCTGCGTTCCATAATGGAAGGTGTCATGATGGATATCATGTATGAGATCCCTTCGGATGACACTATCATCAAGTGTCGTGTGACCAAAGCGGCTGTGGACGGTACGGATAAGCCCATCGTGGTTCGTGAAGAAAGGGACTCCGACCGGGCGGCGGATGCGGAAAAAGTAAAAAAAGAGAAAAAAGAGAAAAAAGAGGAAAAAGAGAGCTATAAGTTGGATGTTTCCGATGTGCTTAAGAAAGCAAAACTCGTGACCAAACCCGGACGTGGAAAGGCTTGATCGTATCCTTAAAGAGGTTCATAGAGTAAAGATAACAGAAGACCGCAAGCAGTTGCGGTCTTTTGTAGAAGAAGGTCTTATTGCAGAAGAAGGATTCTTGCAGGTGACGACCGGAGGTTTTGACTATGGAGAAAAAAGAGAAAGTAAACAGATCATCTGTTTCGGAGAAATGGATCCCGGCAGTGATACTTATGGATCTGGTGGTGTTTCCGAAGACGGTGACGCAGTTTGATATTGAAAACAAAGAGTCGATCCGCGCGGTGGAGACTGCGCTTTTGGGTGACGGAAAACTGTTTCTGTTATCGGAGAAGGATAGAGAAGATGAGAACAGTCTGATCTCCGTACCGGGAGAATGGATGGCGGCTGAGAAGGAGATACCTTTCGAAGATATTTTTCAACCCTGCGGGACATTGGTTAAGGTAACACAGATTTTGCGTTCCGGAAATATGATCCGTGTGCAGGCAAAGGCCTTAAACCGTGCCAGATGGACAAAGTTTGACCAGACAACGGAGTATGCGGCTGTATTGCTGGATGTAGTCGAGGAACCGGCTAACCCTGAAGATAAAAAGACGAGGGAGGCTGTTAAGAGAGAGGTTCTTATAGCCATGCAGGAATATTGCGGATACAACAATCGCATGGATCTCTTAAATTCAAAACAGTATAAAAAGATTCGAAATATTGCGGAGATGATCGACCGGATGATGGAAGATCTCTCCCTCGGGTCGGATGCGCGTCAGAAGATTCTCGAAGCCGTGGATACAAAGGAACGCGCAAAGGTATTTTGCGGGATTTTGCGTGAAGAGATCAGTATAGACCGTGAGAGAAAATCGATTTTTGACGAAGTTGGAGAGAAAGTTGAAAAAGGTCAGCGTGAATATCTGATCCGTGAGCAGATTTCCTATTTAAAGGATGCTCTCGGAGACGAAGAAAACAGCGAGAGCGAGATTGCAGGGTACAGAAAGCAGGTAGAGGAGCTTGATGCGTCGGAGGAGATCAAGGAAAAGATCGAGAAACATATCCGCCGTCTGGAACAGGGAGGAACCTATTCCCCGGAAAGTGCGATCGACCGCTCTTATGTCGAGCTCTTACTGGAGTTACCCTGGAATAAACGTATAGCCGGGGAGGGTGAGCTGCTCGATATCGCGCATGCGAGAAATATTCTGGATCGGGATCACTATGGTTTAAAAGATGTAAAGGAAAGAGTGCTGGAATACCTGTCGGTGAAGTCTTTGACCGATAAAGGGCAGAGCCCGATCCTTTGCCTGATAGGACCTCCGGGAACGGGGAAAACCTCTATCGCCCGTTCGGTTGCGGAGGCTACCGGAAAACCGTATCAGAGGATTTGTTTAGGCGGCGTACGAGATGAAGCAGAGATCAGAGGGCACAGGAAGACGTATATAGGAGCTATGCCCGG
>CALDIE010000214.1 GCA_937901625.1 uncultured Lachnospiraceae bacterium | reverse complement strand
CACCGATCATCAGGTCCTTAAAAGAAGCGTTGCATATTGCCTTCCATGCCATTCGCCAGTTAAATCCGCGATGATTGCCCCAGCTGTTGTCAAAGACAAAGAAGTTAACTTCATACAGCCGCGAAAGCGACTCCGGGAGCTTCCCCGCAGTCGTCAGGCATACCAGTACCAGAACGCATAGGATCACAAGCACCGCCAAAACCACCATAACATAACGAAGCCATTTTAACTTTCGTATATCAAAGATATCCTTTTTTTCTTCCCCGGAAGCCTTTTCCTTCTTTTCCTTCTTTCCCTTCTTTTTGGATCCGCTTCTTGCGGCACGATCTTTCGGAGAGATATACCATTCCTTTCTCGTCAGATACATAAATCCGGCATACAGCACGGCCACCGCGATCAGCGCAAAGAGCATGAGCCCGGAATGAATGACAAAATCCGTGATCTTCTCCTCTCCGGATATCAGAGTGATCATCCTCTCCGGAAAGAGTTTGCGGCAGATCCCGACGATCCGAAAACTTGCCAGACCGATCAGTACGATTTCCAGAAACCTGCGCATCCGTTCGTTGGATTCAAGGGAATACCAGAAGAATACCATCAGGATCAGTACCATTGCCACATAAGCGCTGTCACTGTTTGTCGTACACAGCATTCCGAAAGCAAGCGCCGTAAAAAAGCCCGTCGCGATCCTCACCCGAAGATCTTTTGTCTTCCAGTAGAAATACATGCCAAGCGGAACGATCAATACCGCGTAACTGGTATACCAGGTCGTCTGTCCCAGGGTAGAGATAAATTTCTCCACGTATTCACTCCCAAGATCCGTATACATTCCGAGAGGGTCGATTTTGAATCTCTGCCATATTCCGATCTGGTAGGCGATCCCCGCCACCACGCAGGCAGCCCCCAGCACCGGCGGATTCCAGTTCCAGAAACGGGATATAAAAAAGTAGATCAGCACAAAAAACACCTGGCTTACAAGTCCCATATACCATCCGGGAAATCCCGTCCATGCAGTTTTCGTCCCATTGTACATTGTGCTGCTCAAAAAGCAGGAACAATAACTGGCCGCCAGGTACGCCAACGCAAACCAGTCCGCCGTACAGTAACGTTTAAAAATACCCGCAAGGGAGTATTCCTTATATCTGGATATGATCCAGTACAGATAGGCGATCACCAACAATGAAAGTCCTATCTTACAGGTCCAGGTGAAAAACCGGTACTTTGCCTCGCCCATATTATAATATTTATTCTGGTAATAAAAAGGGTATACCACCAGCATCATAATGACAAAAAGCTGTGTCAGTCTGTCCACCAAAAAAGCGGAAAAACTCTGATTTGCCGTTTCTCCGCCCTTCTTTCCCGACGCTTTTGATCCTTTTTTCTTTCCGCTGTTTTTTGACGACATTTCCGTCTCCTCGTATTCTGTCCGTATTTGATGAGATTCTGCCTTAGGAACTGTTCGTAAATAACTTTGCAATTTGACGCAGGGCAGGTGCTCATGTGCAAAGAATTTATGAACAGATCCTTACATATCGTTTCCGTACTCTTTTAAGAATACCCGACGATACCTGTCATAATTCCATAATGTCCTAATCCCTTCATCACAGGCCACCCAGGGTTTTGCCATGTTGGGTACAGCCAGACGGTAGCCTCTCCTCCTCATCTCAAAACTGTGCGCGAGATCATAAAAATCACCGGAAGTAAACAGATCCTCTCTCCAGGGGATATCCACTCTGGTTGCCAGCAAATATCCCTCCAGTGCCTTTACTTCCACGTACCCGTCGCTTTTTCTGTATGTATAATCTCCGAGATTGACATTATCGGGGTCGAAGGAATACAGGTTTCCGACACGCCGGGTATGCCACATGATCGCGTCCGGCGGAAACTCCTCGCATCCAACCATCCCCACCATGCCGATCCTCCGGTCCTGTTCAAAGACCGAGAGAAGATCTTTCAAAAAGTTGGGGTTGATGATAAATATATTCTGCTGCATATAGATCTTGTACAACGCATCTGTCTGCGCCATACCGAAATTGTATCCGTTGGCCGGGCAGGACGCCTTCTCCACCGGATAGATCACCGCCGAATATCCGTACGGCATCCGTAAGCGGTCGATATAAAACTTACATTCGTCATAGAACTGCCGATTATCGACACATACGATAAAGGCAAACAATTTATTGTTCATCTCTATACCAACAAGGCCTTTTTCTCTAAAAGTTTTTCTCTCTCTTCCCCCTCGGTTCTGGCCTCCATCACATCCAGCAAAAATATCGCGTCTTCCTTTTGTCCCATTTCCGAATAAAAATCCGCCAGGCGAAGAACCACCTGGTCTTTGTTCCCCACCGGACAATCCACCAGGATCTGTGCTAACAGATATATGGAAAAGCCTCTTGTCCGCAGATACTGAATCCCCTCTAACTGCACCGGCTTCGCCAGATTCAACTGAATCCTTCGAAGGTAAAAGTATACCTGCATAAAGATCCCCAGAAACTCGTCCGTGTACTTGATCTGATCAAAGATCGTCCTTTCGGAATTGCGTTCCATCTGGTAGATCATCGACGCCGACTGAAATACCTGCATCTCGTAATCGTACGAAATGATACTTCGGTATTCCTCGCTTTCCACAAACTTCACGATCGCCTCGTATGCATCCCTCGTCTTTTCCTGGAGTTTCTCATTGATCCGGCCCTTCAGGACGCATACCGTCGTATTGACCACAGGCCGCATCTGCTCAATCGCCTCCATGCTGCGCTGTGCTTCCCCGTGCATTGCCTTCGCTCCCGCCTCGGTAAAATGTCCGCCGAGATCACAATATATACTTATATCAACGGATGGTTCTATGATCACCTTTCGGCTCCTCTTTTTTTGATCTTCAAACCGATGAATCGATTTTGCCGACTCTTCGGTTTTGCCGACTCTTTGGGTTTGCCGACTCTTTGGTTTTGCCGGCTCTTTGGTTTTACGTACTCCGTTTCATTATAATCAGAACCCCCCTTTTTGTAAACCGACCCTCTGATGCGATTCGTGACTCTTTTCCCTCTTCTCATGTTTCGACGATCCGGGGGGCAACTGTCTGCCCGTGCAGGCACAGCAGACGTTCGACCCCTTTATCGCATAAAAACGGCAGGGAAGATTCCCTGCCGTTCCATATTCTTCCATTATCTGTTCTTCTGAAGAAAAGCGCTCACTTATTTCTCCGCAAGCTTCTCCTCTGCTCTCTTTGCAGCCTCGGGATTCTGCTCCTTCAAAATCGCTACCATTTCCTTTAAGAGCTTAACATCTGCCGGATCCTCTTGAGGCTCCTCTTTCTTCTCTTCCTCTTCCTTCTTTTTAAGCTCCTGTGCCTTCTTCATCATTCCGTTTACGGCCTTTACGATCAGGAATACGCAGAACGCGGTAACAAGGAAGGTGATGATAGCGCTTAAGAACGCTCCAAAGTTGACCGTCGGGTTATCACCGTAAGGAACAACCCATACGAGGTTATCAAAGTTAACGCCGGCAAGGATCGTGCCGATCAACGGCATCAAAATATCATTTACCAATGAATTTACAATTGCCGTGAAGGCAGCACCGATGATCATACCTACAGCCAGGTCCATTACATTTCCTTTGGAAATAAACTCCTTAAATTCAGCGAAAAATTTTTTCATAAGCAGGCTCCTTTTCTCTTCTTATCCTATTTTCCTTCTGCAAATCCCGACACGCAAAATCCTGTTTCCCGATCCTTCCGTATCAAAAACCCACATCACGTTAAATTATACTTTAACGGAGTTATTATTTCAATAATTATTGTCTATTTTCGCCAAAAGAAATCCGTAAAAATTCGGCAAGGTCATTTTATGTCAACTCCAATCTTCGCCGTAAGTGCCAGCGATTCTCGTATGCATCAAACCACAGATGCACTCTCCTCTCATGTCCGAACACCAGGATCTTGCACTCATACATCCAGATGTGACTGCCGCTGCGAACGCCATCCATCTCGTAACCGTCCCCGGGTATCGTCCTGTACGCCCGTACCGCATAGGTCTGGTACTGTTCATCCTCATCCAGCACTCTTAACTTAAGCGGGATCATCGTCCCGTCCCTTAAGTGTTGACATACCACATCGATCGCCTGATCTTCCACTCTATCTTCCATATCTTATTGTTCTCCCATCAGAGCGTGTTGCCACGGTATTTTCCCTATCCTTATCCTGTTCCCTGATGTTTCCAATACAGATATTATAGAACGTTTGTTCGGTTTATGCAAGGGTATTCTCACTCCATACGATCGATCGTGTATCCTTTTATAAACTCAGGCGCTCTACTGCCAGCATTCCCTGCGTCTTCTTAAAATTCATATGGCAGGGCATAGCGGAGATCGCTTCCGAAGGATCGATCCTCTCCGGATTCAACGCGGCGATCTTGTCTCTTTCCACCAGTACGGAAAGGACCGTCGACTCCTCTTCGTTTCCCGTTGCCGGATTGATCCCGTTCTCCACCGCGTGGATCAATACTTTTTTCACCGGAAGAAGCGCAAATGTATCCATTGCCACCCTCAGCACACAGCTGCAGATGTAGTCCTGTGTCAGGTCGTACTTTTGTGTCCTGGACATCTCTTTTACGGAAAGTGTACCGTTTGTCTTAAGGCTTAACACCTCTGTCGGGATCACTTCATCCGCTTTTACCTTAAATTCCACTTCCAGATACTCCGGATCATCCGTTCCCACCTCGAATTCACTTCCAAAATCCAGCAGATCGTCATAGGGCGCTACCTCTTCGATCAGAGAAAGGTAGGTATCAATGTCACCCTTTAATACTGCCTCCGCCATCTTATGCGTAGCCTCCCATTCCTCAAGATCGGAAGAGCACACGTCTGAACTCCAGTC
>CALDIE010000213.1 GCA_937901625.1 uncultured Lachnospiraceae bacterium | reverse complement strand
TTCTTTGCACATGAGCACCTGCCCTGCGTCAAATTGCAAAGTTATTTATGAACAGCTCCTTAAGATAAGAAAGGAAACAACCTTGTCAACATCCGAAATAGTCCAATTGATCTCACTGATCATTCTGGTATTTTTATCATCTTTTTTCTCCTCCGCTGAAACGGCTTTCAGCACAGTCAACAGGATCCGTATGCAGAGCCTGGCCGAGGAAGGGGATCCAAAAGCAAAAAAAGTCATAAAACTCCTTGAAAATTATAATAAACTGCTAAGCACGATCTTAATCGGCAATAACATCGTCAACATCTCATCTTCCGCGCTGGCAACCGTTTTTGCCGCCTCGGTCTTTGGCAGCTGGGCAGTCGGTATCTCAACCGGCATTCTTACGCTGGTCGTGCTGCTCTTTGGAGAGATCATCCCCAAGACGCTGGCTATGCTTAAAAACGAGAAGATCTCACTCCGCTACGCACCGGTCATCCTTGCCTTATCCACGGTCATGACTCCGATCATCTATTTCGTCGACCTCCTCTCCAACTTCGTGTTAAAACTCTTAAAAGTCGATCCGAACAATAAGGTCTTAAGCATCACCGAAAACGAACTTCTCAGTTACGTAGATGTCGGGCATGAGGAAGGAATCATCGAATCCGAAGAAAAGGAGATGATCCACAATCTCTTCGACTTTACCGACGCCGTTGCCAAGGACATCATGATCCCCCGTATCTCCATGCTGGAGGTGGATGTCCGCGCCACCTATGACGAAGTACTGGATCTGTTCCGCCAAAATATGTATACACGTATCCCCGTATACGAAAAAAGCCCCGACAACATCATCGGAGTTATCAATGTCAAAGATTTCCTGTTTTTGGAAGATACAGCCAGGTTTAAGATACAGCGGATCTTGCGCGATGTGTATTATACCTATGAATATAAGAAGATACCGGAACTTTTAAATGAAATGCGCTCCCAATCCGCTTCCATCACCATCGTCTTAAACGAATACGGTGCTGCGGAAGGCATGATCACATTAGAAGACTTAATGGAAGAAATATTCGGCGATATCCGTGATGAATACGACGCGGATGAAGCGGAAATGTTGCGGGATATCGGAGACGGCGTCTACCTGATCGAAGGCACCATGAAGATCGACGATATCAACGATGCATTGGGAACGGATTTAGCAAGTGAAGACTACGACTCCATCGGCGGCATCATCATCGAGCAGTTAAATGACCGCCTCCCGAGGGAAGGCGAGTCCGTGGAATTGACAGATGGAACCGTCCTGCAGGTGGAAAAACTGGTGCGTAACCGCATCCAGGAAGTCCGCATGACCTTACCTGCCAAAGAAGAAACGGAAACCGATACGGAGTCAGGCAGTGCTAATGACGACGCCACTACTCCTCCTCAAGATATTTCTTAAGTTTCGCCTTGGCTCGCTGAAAAGCATTTCCGGTAGATTTAACGTCTTTTTCCAATACCGACCCAATCTCCTTAAGATCCATGCCGGTAAGATACAACTCCACCACCTGGCGTTCCATGCTGCTTAAGACTTCCGAAATACCCCCTTCAAGGCGCTTAAGCGTCTCCTTTTTAAGCAGCATCTCTTCCGGATTGATTTCCGTCACTGACGCGATCGCATCAAGTCTGGGCATCATATCGTCGCCCTCCGCCGACTGTCTGTCCGAATACAACGAAATATAGTTGTTAAGCGGGATATGCTTTTTTCGGTTGGCTTTTCTGATCGCCTCATACATCTGTCTGGATACACAGACATCGGCAAAGGTCTTAAATGCAGCCTCTTTGTTTTCATCATATTCGCGGATTGCCTTAAACAGGCCGATCATCCCTTCCTGGATCACATCGTCCCTGTCTGCTCCTAAAATCCGCATCGTACCGGCCTTGATCCTGACCATATCTTTGTAGCGCTGGATCAGGGTATCCATGCACCCGTCTTCACCGCCCCTCAAAGCCCTGATCAGCTCTTCATCCGTCCTGTTTTTCAAATCATTTCCCCATTCTCTGACGCACGATCTCATATCCGAGAACTCCCGCCGCTACCGATGCGTTCAAGGAATCCAGCTTCCCCTTCATGGGAATGGATGCCTTAAAGTCACAGTGTTCTTTTACCAGACGACTTACACCATCGCCCTCACTGCCGATCACCAAACCGATCGGTCCGGTCAGATTGCGGCGATACATCACATCTCCGTCCATATCCGCACAGACAAACCACAGTCCCTGCTTTTTCAGGCTCTCCATCGTCGATACGAGGTTCGTAACCTTCGCTACGGGAAGGTAGTTTAACGCCCCTGCCGAAGTCCTG
>CALDIE010000212.1 GCA_937901625.1 uncultured Lachnospiraceae bacterium | reverse complement strand
GGTCTCTTCCTTGTCGTCGTCTCGAAGGATCAGCGAGCTGCCGCACTTATCGCAGATCCCTTCCTGCCTGGGGGGGATGTATACGATATGGTAGGTTGCTCCGCAGTTTACGCATGCTCTTCTGCCGGACATTCTGCGAACGATATTCTCATCGGGAACATCCACGTTGATCGCGAAATCAACCTTCTCACCTAACTTCTTAAGCTCTTCATCAAGCACTTCCGCCTGAGGGATCGTTCTGGGAAATCCATCCAGTACATATCCGTTCTTGCAATCGTCCTGTGCCACACGATCCAGAAGGATACGTACGGTCAGCTCATCGGGAACCAGTTCCCCTCTGTCCATGTATGCCTTTGCTTCTGTTCCAAGTGCTGTTCCGTTCTTTATATTTGCACGAAAGATGTCACCTGTGGAGATGTGCGGGATCTTGTACTCCTCCGCAATCATTTTCGCCTGTGTTCCTTTTCCCGCTCCGGGCGCACCCAACATGATAATCTTCATATTCCATCCCTTTCTGTGTCTGTTCACATGATATGATGTTGCCGGTCACAAAGTACCTTTTGGTCCCAACTGATGTCATTGACATACGTCATTGACAACGGTTATTGATTTACCCTATAACCCAAAGCACACTACACCCGTAGGTGTAGTGTACCTGTGTATCAATTTATTGCTTTTTCCGTCACCGTGAGCATCATGCCTTTAAGAATCCCTTGTAGTTACGCTCAACCATCATGGTCTCTACCTGCTGTATGGAATCGATCACGACGCTTACGATAATGATCAGGCTCGTACCACCAAAGGTAACGGATGCGCCAAAGATTCCGGAGAAAAAGATCGGAATGACGCAAACGATAAACAAACCTACCGCACCGATGAAGATAATATAATTCAGGATGCGCTCCAGATATTCTGTCGTAGGCTTGCCGGGACGTACACCCGGGATAAATCCTCCGCGCTTCTTCAAGTTGTCGGCAACCAGTACCGGGTTAAAGGTAATGGATGTATAGAAGTAAGCGAAGAAAATAACAAGTAAAATGTAGAGAAGCAAACCTAAGGTGTAGTAAGGCTGATCTTTACTGAACCAGTAGTTGGACTGTAAGCCCTTTAAGATATGTGAGCCTACACCGTTACCGGTCTGAACGCCGAACAATCCGCACAGAACTACCGGGAACTGCATCAGGGAAGATGCGAAGATGACCGGCATAACACCGGAGGTGTTGATCTTTAACGGAATGTTGTTGACGCCGAAATTGCCGATCCGGCTGTTGTTGCTTCTGCCGTTGTAATGAACGGGGATCTTACGAATCGCCGCGTTCAAAAGAACGGTCAAAGTAATCGTCAAAACGATAACGCCGATAATGATCACGGCTGCTAAGATCGCTTTTCCGACATTATTGGCACTCTTAACAAACGTCTGATAGAGACTGCTCATATCCGACGGGATACGGGAAGCGATATTGATCACCAGGATAATGGAACTTCCGTTTCCGATACCCTTTTCCGTGATCTGCTCACCCAGCCACATAACAAATGCGGAACCGGCCGTAAGCGCTGCAACGATCGAAATGATGTTAAGCACTGCGGGATTGGAATTGTCGAGCACCAACTGATTCTTAAATCCGATTGCCAAACCGATTGCCTCGATAAAAGCCAAGATAACGGTAGCATACCGGGTAGCTTCTTTTAACTTTCTATTACCATCTTCCTCACGGCTCATCTCCTCCAACTTCGGAACGGAAATGGTGAACATCTGGATGATAATGGAAGCCATAATATAAGGTGTAATACCCAATGCGAAGATGGACATACTTGTGAAGGAACCACCGGTAAATGCATCAAAGAAACTGAATGCATCACCCTGCTGTGATTTAAACCACTCGGCAAAGTAGGTTCTGTTCACACCCGGTATCGGAAGCTGTGAGCCCAGACGCACGATAAAGAGCGCGCCGAGTGTATACAGCAATCGATTCCGTATATCTTTAATCTTCATGGCATTTACGAAAGTCTTAAACATAAAAGCCCTCCATACTGAAATACCCGTGAGATCCCTCGTTATCCTACGGATTAAACAAGCTTAACGGAACCACCCTTAGCTTCGATCTTTTCCTTTGCGGAAGCGCTGAAGCCGTTAGCCTCTACATTAAGCTTCTTGGTCAGCTCGCCGTTACCAAGGATCTTAACGCCATCGCGAGGGTTCTTTAAGATACCCTTCTCAATCAAAGACTCTACGGTTACGGTAGCGCCATCCTCAAATACTTCCAGACGGCTTACGTTGATACCAACGATATCCAAAGTGTTGATGTTCTTGAAACCTCTCTTCGGAATACGTCTGTATAAAGGCATCTGACCACCTTCGAAACCGATTCTCGGTGCGCCGGAACGTGCCTTCTGACCCTTGTGTCCCTTACCTGCGGTCTTACCGTTACCGGAAGCGTGACCGCGTCCTCTTCTGAAATTGTCACTGTGCTTGGAACCCTCTGCGGGTCTCAGATTAGATAACTCCATGATTGATAATCCTCCAATTAATCCGACTCGTCGCTGTACCCTTTTGTTACTACGTTGTATATCTGCATTGTTTCTTCGATATCGGTACAGCATCGGCCAAAGCGGCCCCGGGAGTCGGAGCCCTTTAACCTTGCCTCTTTGTTACCTGCCCGGCTTTACGCCTCTTCTACCTTCAGCATGTATCCAACCTGCTGGATCTGTCCTCTGGTGGATGCATTGTCAGGTAAGGTTACAGTCTTGTGCATCTTGGTCAATCCCATAGCCTCTACAGTTCTTCTGTGCTTAGGAACCGCACTGATGGGAGACTTAACCAAAGTGATTTTTAACATCTTATCTGCCATTTCTGGTACCCTCCTAAAGCTTATGCTCTGATTTCGTCTACAGACTTGCCACGCTTAGCTGCAACTTCCTCGGGGGACTTCAGTGCTGAGAGTCCGGCGATCGTTGCCAGTACGACATTCTGCTTGTTGTTCGATCCCAAAGACTTGGTTCGAATGTTCTTGATACCTGCCATATCGCAGACGATACGCGCAGGACCGCCAGCGATAACACCGGTACCTTCCGGAGCTCTCTTAAGGAGTACGGAGGCGGAACCGAACTTACCGATCTGGTCGTGTGTGATACTGTTGTTC
>CALDIE010000211.1 GCA_937901625.1 uncultured Lachnospiraceae bacterium | reverse complement strand
GAACGATGGGATACGGTCTCGGCGCGTCCATCGGCGCAAAATTCGGTCGTCCGGATAAAACGGTTGTCAATATCGGCGGCGACGGATGCTTCCGTATGAACATGAATGAACTGGCTACCGCTTCCAGATACAATGTCCCCATCATACAGATCGTGATCAACAATCACGTGCTCGGTATGGTCCGTCAGTGGCAGACACTGTTTTACGGAAAGCGTTATTCCCAGACGGTACTTGAGGATGCGGTTGATTACTGTAAGGTAGCGGAAGGCTTAGGCTGTATGGCTATCCGCGTAACAAAGAAGGAAGAGGTAATGCCCGCGCTCAAAAAGGCACTTAAGGCAGGCAAGCCGGTAGTGATCGATTGCTTGATCGAGGAAGATGATAAAGTATTCCCGATGGTACCCGGCGGGCAGCCGATCGAAGCCGCTTTCGATGAGGCTGATATGAAGAAGGATTGAGTTTTTGTTGACGCGATCCCAAAATGAGTATATGATTTTTATCGTGCTTTAAGGCATTCTTCACAAAGAAGGAATTTCCCCAAAACGGGAAATGTTTAATCTATTAAATACTTTCAAGGAGGAACAAAGAAATGGCAAGGGTTTATAATTTCTCGGCAGGTCCTGCTGTATTGCCGGAAGAAGTTTTGCGTGAAGCAGCGGATGAGATGCTCGATTACAGAGGATGCGGAATGTCCGTTATGGAGATGAGTCATCGATCTAAAGTGTATGATGATATCATCAAGACCGCAGAGGCTGACCTGAGATCACTTCTGAATATTCCGGCTAATTATAAAGTTATGTTCTTACAGGGCGGAGCAAGCCAGCAGTTTGCAATGATCCCCATGAACCTGATGAAGAACCGTGTGGCTGATTACATCGTTACCGGTCAGTGGGCTAAGAAAGCATATCAGGAGGCACAGATTTTCGGTAAGGCAAACAAGATCGCCACATCCGAGGATAAGACCTTCTCTTATATCCCCGATTGTTCCGATCTTCCGATCTCTCCGGATGCGGATTATGTTTATATCTGCGAGAATAACACTATCTACGGAACAAAATTTAAGACACTGCCCAATACAAAGGGTAAGGATCTTGTATCCGATGTATCCAGCTGCTTCTTAAGCGAGCCGATGGATATTTCCAGGTACGCGGTTGTTTACGGCGGCGTACAGAAGAATATCGGACCTGCGGGTGTGGTGATCGTGATCATGAGAGAAGATCTGATCACAGATGATGTTCTTCCCGGAACACCGACCATGCTGAAGTACAAGACACATGCGGACGCGGATTCTCTTTATAACACACCTCCCGCATACGGTATCTATATCTGCGGAAAGGTATTTAAGTGGCTTAAGAAGATGGGCGGTCTTGAGCAGATGAAGACATACAATGAGGAGAAGGCAAAGATCCTGTATGATTTCCTTGACGAGAGCGAACTTTTCAAGGGTACGGTTCGCAGAGAAGACCGTTCTTTGATGAATGTACCGTTTATCACCGGCAACGAAGAACTCGACGCCAAGTTCGTAAAGGAATCCAAGGCAGCCGGATTTGAAAACTTAAAGGGTCACCGTACCGTAGGCGGTATGAGAGCCAGCATCTACAACGCCATGCCGATCGAAGGCGTTAAGGCGTTGGTAGAATTTATGAAGAAATTCGAACTGGAGAATAAATAATCCATTTAACAAATAACAGGAGATACTATCATGACATATAAGTATAACTGCTTAAACCCCATTGCCAATGTCGGCTTGGAGCGTTTTAGCGATCAGTATGAAAAAACAGAAAATTTTGATGAAGCAGATGCCGTATTGGTTCGTTCGGCTGCCATGCACGATCTGGATCTGCCGGATGGTTTGAAGGCCATCGCAAGAGCCGGCGCAGGTGTAAATAACATTCCTCTGGATACGTGTGCACAAAAGGGTATCGTTGTTTTCAATACCCCCGGAGCAAACGCAAACGCGGTTAAGGAACTTGTATTTGCAGGTATGCTGCTTGCAAGCCGCGATATTATCGGAGGTATCGAGTGGGTTAAGAGCGATTCTGCCGATGAGAATATCGCAAAAGCTGCCGAGAAGGAGAAAAAGAAATTTGCAGGAACCGAGATCGAAGGTAAAAAGTTAGGTATCATCGGTCTTGGCGCTATCGGTGTAAAGGTTGCCAATGCAGCAAAGCATATGGGCATGGAAGTGTACGGATACGATCCCTATGTTTCCATCAATGCCGCATGGAACTTAAGCCGCGATGTAAAGCATGTAACGGATGTTAATGAAATCTATCGTGAGTGCGATTTCATTACCGTTCATGTACCTCTGATGGATTCCACCCGGGGAATGATCGGCAAGGAAGCCATTGATATGATGAAGGACGGTGTTATCATCTTAAACTTCGCAAGAGACCTTTTGGCAGATGAAGAGGCTGTACTGGAAGGTATCAAGGCTGGCAAGATCCGCAAGTATGTCTGCGATTTCCCGAATCCTACAACGGCAGGTAAGGAGGGCGTGATCGTACTTCCTCACCTTGGCGCTTCCACGGAAGAGGCAGAAGACAACTGCGCAAAGATGGCTGTCGATGAGGTCCGCAACTTCCTAGAGAATGGTAATATCGTTAATTCCGTTAACTATCCCAATGTTGATATGGGCGTTTGCCAGACGGGTTATCGTATTGCCATCTGCCATAAGAATGTTGCCAATATGATCACCAAGTTCACCGGAATCTTCGGCTCAAAGAATATCAATATTGAGAATATGATGAATAAGTCCCGCGGTGATTATGCTTATACCATGTTAGATATCAATGCTTCCGTAGATGATGCGATCGTTGCCGAGTTAAATGCGATCGACGATGTCATCAAAGTACGCGTGATTCAGTAATGAAACGGAATTTCATACTTTCATACTATTGAAAAGACAGATTGACCGGAGAGGAAATAGTTTTCCTCTCCGGTTTTTATCTGAATCTGTTAAAACTTGCACAAGTGTACTGTTGAATTTAGATGATAATTCGATATAATGATGTAAGTATGATCTTTGCATAAATTTACATCAAAGGAGATAAAACAAGATGAGTATTCGTATCGGTATTGTTGGCTATGGTAATCTGTCCCGTGGCGTGGAGAGCGCGATCACACAAAACGAGGATCTTTCTTTAGAAGCAGTATTTACAAGACGTGATCCGTCCGGCATTTCCATCAGGACAGCATCGGCGGCTGTTGTAAGCGTAGATGAGATCGAAGCCTGGCAGGATAAGATTGATGTACTGGTATTGGGCGGCGGAAGCGCTACCGATCTTCCCATGCAGACTCCGAAGTACGCGGAACTGTTCAATGTAGTAGACAGTTTTGATACCCATGCGCGCATCGGAGAGCATTTTGCCAATGTAGACGCGGCAGCCAAAAAGGGCGGAAAAGTCGGTATCATTTCCATCGGCTGGGATCCCGGAATGTTTTCCCTTTTCCGCATGGTTTCGGATGCCGTTCTTCCGGAAGGAAAGAATTATACATTCTGGGGACGCGGCGTAAGCCAGGGGCATTCCGATGCGATCCGTCGTATTGAGGGAGTAAAGGATGCCAGACAGTATACCGTCCCCGTTAAGGAGAGCGTTGACCGGGTAAGAGAGGGAAAGAATCCGGAATTAACCACAAGAGCGATGCATACAAGAGAGTGTTATGTGGTTGCAAAGGAAGGCGCGGATCTTGCAAAGATCGAAAAAGAGATCAAAGAGATGCCTAACTACTTTGCTGATTATGATACAACCGTACACTTTATCAGCGAAGAGGAATTGAAGCGCGATCATGCAGGTCTGCCTCACGGCGGATTTGTTCTTCGAAGCGGTGTGACCGGTATGGAACGTGAAAACCAGCATATCATCGAGTACAGTTTAAAACTTGATTCCAATCCTGAGTTTACAGGTTCCGTTATTGCGGCTTACGCAAGAGCAGCCTACAGAATGTCCGCGGAAGGTCAGACCGGATGTAAGACGATCTTTGATATCGCACCCGCTTACCTGTCCGCAAAGAGCGCGGATGAGTTAAGACACAGTTTGTTATAAGAAAGAGAGATAAAGACTATGGCTACGATCAGACCGTTTGCTGCGATCCGTCCGAAAAAGGGCATGGAAGAGAAAATTGCGGCGTTACCTTACGATGTATACAGCAGAGAAGAAGCAAAAGAAGTCGTTTTGCAAAACCCGGATTCGTTTCTGGCGATCGACCGCGCAGAGACGCAATTTGATGACAGTGTGGATACCTATGCGGATGAAGTGTATGAAAAGGCCGCTTCCATGCTCAGAGACCGCATTGCCGCAGGAGATTTTATCCGGGAAGACAAACCCTGCTACTATATCTATGAACTTACGATGGATGGAAGGGTACAGACCGGTATCGTGGCCTGTGCTTCGATCGACGACTATGTCAATGAAGTGATCAAAAAGCATGAGAATACCCGTGCTGATAAAGAAGTAGACAGGATCCGTCACGTGGAAACCTGCGACGCGCAGACCGGTCCGATCTTTTTAGCGTACAGGCAGGTGGATGCATTAAGGAATCTGGTAGCTGACTATAAAGCGAATGCAGAAGCTGTGTATGATTTTGTATCCGATGATCGTATCCGCCATCGTGTGTTTGTCATCTCCGATGAGAAGGATGTCGAAACCGTTAGAGAGAGCTTTGCTAAGATCGATTCCATCTATATCGCGGACGGACATCACCGTTGCGCATCGGCTGTTAAGGTAGGATTAAAAAAGCGCGAGGCGCATCCGAACTATACGAAAGATGAAGAGTTTAATTATTTTCTCTCGGTTCTGTTTCCCGATGAAGATTTAATGATCATGGACTACAATCGTGTTGTTCATGATCTTAACGGTCTTGGCGTTAAGGAATTCCTTGAAAAGATCAAGGAGATTTTTGATGTTGTATCTTATTCCGATGAGGAGATCAGACCTGCCAATAAGGGAGAAGTCGGAATGTACCTCGACCGGAAATGGGTACTTTTACGGCTGAAAGAAGCATATCGGAGTAAGGATCCGGTTAAGACACTGGATGTATCCGCGCTGCAGACCTATGTACTTGATAATATCTTGGGGATCAAAGATCCCAAGACAGATCAGCGGATCGAGTTTGTCGGCGGTATCAGAGGATTAGGCGAGTTAAAGGCAAGAGTGGATGAAAGAGAGAAAAACGGTGACGGCGCGGCAGTTGCCTTTGCCATGTATCCTACATCGATCGCGGAATTGTTTGCGGTAGCGGATGACCATCGACTGATGCCTCCGAAATCCACCTGGTTTGAACCAAAGTTGCGTAGTGGATTGTTTATCCATGATATCTCCAGATAACAGGCGATAGATGAAAATCAAAAGACAGAGAGGATATGGGGTTTGAATAAGAAATTATATAATCTGATGGATTGGGCAGCAATCGAAGAGATCGTTTACGGTGAATGCGTTAGACCTTCCGATATATTAGGCGCGCATACGGTAGGTAAATCGACTCTGGTTCAGGCGTTTTTTCCCGGAGCCGAGTCGGTTGTCATCTATTTATACGGTGAAGACGGAACTCGCGGGAAAACGGTAAAAGATGAGATCCATATGGAAATGGCTGACGAGGCCGGCTTTTTTGCGGCGCTCCTTCCGGGGGCGCATAACACAGCCTATTCTTATCTTGTCAGTTACCCCTTAGAGATAAAAGAAGAAACGAAGGAGAGTCTTTCTCCCCAAAAAGAAGGTTCCAAAAAGAGAGGCAAATCCGTATACGCGAATAAAAACACAAAAAAGATCGAGGTAAAAGACCCTTATAATTTTGACCTCACTTTAAAGGCGGAGGATGAAGACCGTTTCCTTTCCGGCGCGGATAGCAGGATCTACGAAACTTTAGGCTGCCATAAAAAGACTATAAACGGTGTACGCGGCGTTGTATTTCGCGTATGGGCACCCAACGCGATCCGTGTGAGTGTAGTCGGCAACTTTAATGAATGGAACGGAATCGTTCATCAGATGAATCGATACCCCGTAAGCGGTATCTTTGAACTCTTTATCCCGGGACTCGAAGAGGGAGAAGAGTATCAGTATGAAATATTGATGAGAGGCGGAAATAAGCTCTGCAAGGCCGATCCCGTTTCTTTTGCCATGTCCGGCGTCCATAAGGATCTTAGCTTGATCACGAATATTGCGGGATATAAATGGAAGGATCAGACCTGGTTAAAGGAAAGAAAGAACAGATCCGTAAAAGAATGTATGCATATCTACCAGGCTTCCCTGCCTGTATTGTTAAAAAAGGAGGATACGCGTTCGTCACTTCGTGATATCGCCGGGGGTTTTGCGAAATATCTTCATAAGATGGGCTATACCCATTTAGAGATCCTGCCCATAACGGAATATGAAAACGACGATGACAATGGCTTCCATACAAGCGCCTACTTCGCGCCTACCACAAGAGTCGGTGAAGCCGGCGATGTGAAAGCCTTTATCGACGCGATGCACGCCGAAGGCATTGCCGTGATCTTCGGTCTTGCCGTAAGCGATTTTTCCAATTCTTCCTACGGTTTAGGCAGCTTTGACGGAACCGCTCTTTATGAAGACGGAGATCCGCGCAGAGGGATCGATCCCAGAACCGGAATGTTTCAGTTCTGCTTCTATCGTCAGGAAGTAAAACAGTATCTGTTCTCCGTTTTGAACTTTTGGGCAGATGAATATCATGTGGACGGATACTGTTTCTTTGACCTTACATCCTCTCTGTTTTTGGATTATTATCGCCATCCGGGAGAATGGCTTCCAAATATTTACGGCGGAAACGAAAATATTGACGCCATGGAATTCTTCCGAAAAGCCAATCAGCTGTTGCACGAGAGAAAGGATGGTCTTATAACGATAGCCGATGAAAGAAGCGGATTTTCCCATGTGACCGGAAAGGAAAGCGAAAGTCTCGGCTTTGACTTAACGACGGATGTCGCCTGGACAAGGGATGTATTAGGCTACCTTCAGAACGATCCGATCAAGAGAAAGAATGTTCATCATCTGTTGACGGACAATTTTTGCTACAGATACAGTGAAGAGTACATCTTACCGCTTAATTACAGCGATATTGATTTTGATCAGGGCGGTATCCTTGAACGCATGCCCGGTAACCGAAGCGCAAAATGGCGTAATTTAAAACTATTCCATGCCTACAGGATGATGATGGTCGGAAAAGATCTGACTATTGCCGGACAGGAAAGAGGCGAATATTCCTCCTATTGCGCAACAAAGGGACTGGCCTATGACGAACTTCATATCCCGGAGGATGTAAGTGATGAAGAAGGCGTTGTCGAGATGATCCGCCGGGGCGGATTTATGAAGTATATCGCGGATCTGAACCGTTTTGAAAAAGAGCATCCTTCTCTTAATACTTTCGATACGGATCCGGAGGGCTTTGTTTGGATCAAAGATACAGCTGCCGATGAAAACGTTCTTGTGTTTGAACGGAAATGCGATAAGGAAAGCCTGATCGCTGTCTTCCATTTCGGAAATATCGACCGGAAGGATTATATTATCGGGGTGCCCGGATACGGTAAGTACAAAGAAGTATTCTCCTCGGAAGATGTTAGATATACCGGAGCCGGCTCCGGAAACGCGGAAGTTATATCCGTCCGGGAACAGGGGGCGGACGGAAGATCGTATTCGATCAAAGTTAACCTTTTACCGCTGTCCTTTACGGTATATTCCTTTGTACCCTTTACCGGATCCGAACTTGCGGATATCGCAAAAAAGAAGAAAGAAAAAGAAACAAGAAAGAATGAAGAGGAGAAAAGAAGAATTTCTCTTTATGAAAAGAAAAATCAGATCCGAAGCAGTATTAAAGAAGAGCTGATGCGTAAGATCGAAGAGGCGGAAGAGGAAAACCGCAAAAACAGCCGACGATAGGGAGTGGTTATGGTACAGTTTACGGATCCGTCTTACCTTTTAAGAGAAGGTGAGACGGCAGGCAGTATTTCAGATAATATCGTTGAAGCGATAGCGGAAAGTAAAGAAGAGTTAAGTGAGAACATCAGTATCGTGCAGGAGTATTTAAATTCGCTGCCGGCGAAACTTTTAAGTTACGGTATTAAACTGATCTTAGCCGTCATTGTCTTTTTTATCTGTTCAAAACTGATCGCTGTGATCCGAAAGTCCGTCGGAAAATCCTTAGACCGCGCAAAAGCCGATACAGGACTAAAGATTTTCTTAGATAAGCTCTTACGGGTTGTTTTATATGCGGTAGTGATCTTATTTATCGCTTCCTTTTTCGGATTCGAAACATCCAGCCTCATGGCGGTTATCGGGTCGGCGGGTATCACGATCGCCCTGGCCTTACAGGGGAGTTTGTCAAACTTTACCGGCGGTGTGCTTATCCTGATACTGCGTCCGTTCAAAGTAGGTGATTATATTCGTGAGGATAACAAAGGAAACGAAGGCTTTGTTAAAGAGATCGGTCTGTTTTATACCAAATTAAGAACGTTGGATGAAAAGATCGTCGTTCTTCCAAACGGTACCCTGGCCAATACCTCCCTGTTAAACTATTCGGAATCACCTTTTCGCAGACTGATCCTTTCGGTAGGGATCTCTTACGAGTCCGATATTGCAACGGCCAAAAGACTGATCCATGACTGGATCGAGAAAGAAGAAAAAGTCATTCATAATCAGCAGGTGGATATCTTTGTGGACGCGCTCGATTCGAGCAGTGTCAATATCGTAGCCCGCTTCTATGTAAAGAACATGGATTACTTTGATGTTATGTGGCGATATAACGAGGAGATCAAGAACATATTTGCTCATAACGGCGTAACGATCCCTTTCCCGCAGGTGGATGTTCATATGAAAGAGTCCCGGGATGAATAGGCGTTCGAATTAATTTGAAAATAACACTTGCAAAATAGTATACAAAAAAGTATAATTGCAATGTTGACTGCTGGAATAGCTCAGTCGGTAGAGCACTTCACTCGTAATGAAGGGGTCGAGAGTTCGAGTCTCTTTTCCAGCTGATTACCGCAAGGTTTACACAGGTAGACCTTGCGGTTTTTTGATTTGACACCCGTAAAAGCCGATATTATAATACGATAGGATTTTGAAATCGCGGGTGAAGTAATAACTCACCGGAATGGAGTTTAAAATGGAAAAATATGGAGTTAACCAATTAAGGAAGATGTTTCTGGAATTCTTCGAGAGTAAGGATCACCTGGTGATGAAGAGCTTTTCGCTCGTTCCTCACAATGATAACTCGCTCTTGATCATCAATTCCGGTATGGCCCCTTTAAAGCCTTATTTTACGGGGCAGGAGATCCCGCCCAGACGAAGAGTGACAACCTGCCAGAAGTGCGTTCGTACGGGTGATATAGAAAATGTAGGTAAGACAGCCAGACATCTTACATTCTTTGAGATGTTGGGTAATTTTTCCTTTGGCGATTATTTTAAAAAGGAAGCTCTTTTCTGGAGCTGGGAATTTTTGACAGAAGTAGTAGGACTCGATCCCGAAAGACTCTATCCCTCCATTTATTTTGAGGATGAGGAGGCTTTTAAGATCTGGACGGAAGAGATTGGTGTTCCTGCTGAAAAGATCACCCGCTTTTACAGAGACGCGGACGGAAAATGCGATAATTTCTGGGAGCACGGCGCCGGTCCTTGCGGTCCCTGCTCCGAGATCTATTATGACCGTGGAGAAAAATACGCCAACGGTAATCCGAACAGCTCTGTAGGCAGTGAGGATGACCGTTTTATGGAAGTATGGAATGATGTATTTACCCAGTTTGAGAATGACGGTAAGGGGAATTATTCCGAGTTAAAGCAAAAGAACATTGATACCGGTATGGGGCTGGAGCGTCTGGCTGTAGTTGTTCAGGACGTGGACTCCGTATTTGATATCGATACCATGAAGGCGATCCGCGATAAGATCTGTGAATTTTCCGGTGCAACCTATCAATCAGATGAAAAAAAGGATATATCGATCCGTTTGATCACAGATCATATCCGTTCGGCTACTTTTATGATCTCCGACGGTATCATGCCTTCCAATGAAGGAAGAGGATATGTGCTTCGTCGTATCATTCGAAGAGCTGCCCGTCACGGAAGGCTATTGGGTATCGACGGTGTCTTCCTTGCTGATCTGGCTAAAACCGTTATCGAAGGAAGTAAGGACGGATATCCGGAGTTAGCGGAGAAGAGAGAGTTTATCTTAAATAACCTTCGGGAAGAGGAAAATAAGTTTGCCAGAACGATCGATCAGGGTCTTTCCATCTTAAGTGATATGGAAGATAAGCTTGAAAAGAATGGAAGCAGGCAGTTATCCGGCGAGGATGCATTCCGTCTGTATGATACGTACGGATTTCCATTAGACCTTACGGTAGAAATCCTCGAAGAAAAGGGATATTCCGTAGATCAGGCCGGATTTGATGCCGCAATGAAAGTTCAGAAGGAAACAGCCCGCGGTGCCCGTAAGGGAACAAACTACATGGGTGCTGAGGCTACGGTTTATGAGCAGATCGACGCAGCTCTTAATTCCGAGTTTATCGGATATGACCGTTTGGAAACGGATGCGAATGTTATTGCTATTGCAGCGCTCTACGATGTGGATGAAGATGAAGATAATGCCATTGTTTCCGTATTGACTGACGGAATGAAGGGCTCTATCATCACGGACAAGACCACATTCTACGGAACCATGGGTGGTCAGATCGGTGATATCGGTGAGATCCGGGTGGGGGAGAATGTATTTGAGGTGCAGGCAACCGAGCATGTTGCCGGATCCAAGATCGCTCATATCGGTGTCATGAGAAAAGGTATGATCAAAACCGGTGATACGGTAAGCTTAAAAGTGGATTCAGTAAACCGCGCGAAGACCTGCCGTAATCACTCCGCAACCCATCTGTTACAGAAGGCTTTGCGTGATGTTTTGGGAACGCATGTAGAGCAGAAAGGTTCTTATCAGGACGCGGAACGTACACGTTTTGATTTCAGCCACTTCCAGGCAATGACCGCCGGGGAATTAAAACAGGTGGAGGATGCCGTTAACGCAAAGATCGCGGAAGGAATTCCCGTTATCACAAAGATCATGGGTATAGAGGAAGCCAGAAAGACCGGAGCGATGGCACTTTTCGGTGAAAAATACGGTGAGAAGGTACGTGTTGTTACCATGTCTGATTATTCGATCGAATTTTGCGGTGGTACACATGTGGAGAATACATTACAGATCGGAACCTTTAAGATCCTTTCCGAGACGGGTGTTGCAGCCGGTGTTCGAAGGATCGAGGCGCTGACCGGAAGCAATGTGATCCGTTATTATCAGGAACTGGAAGAGAAACTCCATGCCGTTACTACTGCATTAAAGGCTAACCAGAATAATGTTCTCGACCGCGCGGCACACCTGATGGCCGAGAATAAGGAACTGCTTGCGGAAATTGAAAACTTAAAGAGCAAAGCAGCCAAAGACGCTCTCGGTAATGTTGCCGATCAGATCACGGATGTTAACGGTGTTGCTTTGCTGGCTGTCTCCGTTGACGGAATGGATATGAACGGACTCAGAGATCTGGGTGATAAGTTAAAACAGCAGGTACCTGAAGGCGTTGTGGTAGCAGCATCTGCCGCAGACGGAAAGGTAAATCTGATCGTGATGGTTAACGACGCAGCCATGAAGAAGGGCGCGCATGCCGGTAATCTGATCAAGTCGATCGCATCCTTTGTCGGCGGTGGCGGCGGCGGTCGTCCCAATATGGCACAAGCAGGCGGTAAAGATCCCGCAGGCATTCCGAAAGCCTTAGAGGCCGCAAAGGAAGTATTGGCTTCGCAAATAAATGCATAGTATCTATGCATAAGCATAAAAATCAAATTTATAGCATAAGCATAAAAATCAAATTTATGCTTGACGACCAAGGGGTAAGAACGTATAATTTAGGAGTGCATTTTATACCCTAAGACAGTCATATGCACGATTACACGACTGAGGGGAGGTTGAGTCAGGTGTCTAAGATCGAAGTTAAGCCCAACGAGGATCTGGAGAGCGCATTGCGTCGCTTTAAGAGAAGCTGCGCAAAGGCAGGCATCCAGCAGGAGATCCGTAAGCGTGAGCACTATGAGAAGCCCAGCGTAAAGCGGAAGAAGAAGTCTGAAGCCGCTAGAAAGCGCAAGTACAACTGAGTGTGGCTGATATCCTGTTTATACGTTGTTTTAACTGTGAAGCAGGAAATAAAAAACAAACTTTTTTTGGAGACAGACCGTAAGGTTTGTCTCTTTTTTTATACGATTTCCACTTATACCCCTTGAAGGGGGGCTAT
>CALDIE010000210.1 GCA_937901625.1 uncultured Lachnospiraceae bacterium | reverse complement strand
ATACGAGATAAGCTAGTGACTGGAGTTCAGACGTGTGCTCTTCCGATCTGACGAACAACTCTTCCGTGTTGATATAGTCTAGCAGATACTCGTCTTTGAGCATCGCAATAGTTCGATAAGCCCGTAACTGATCTGGTATCGTCTTTTTGAAATTGTTAGGCAATTACCCCTGATGATTGTACAGATTGTCTTTCATCAGTTGCTCCAAGTCCTCGCTCTTTACCTTATAGTCTGAAGCGAACTGAATGTAGAACTTCCTCTCTTCATACGATTTTACTTGCGAAAGAATGGCGGTATGGTGAGTGAAACTGATACTAAGGAAGGCCACAACGGGAAAGTCTGGCCCTCCGATTCCATTGGCATGTAGACCTCTTATGGCTAATCGCTTGACCGAAATTTCCACTCGACAAATGCTTCCATCGCCTCGTAGCAGGCGAGTCCCAGTTCGTCATAACGTTTGGCGGTGTCGCGGTTGCGGTCTTCGGCGCGCTGCCAGAACAAGCGTTCGTCGTTGCCGAGGAAGGGTGCACTCTCCATCTGGCTCTGATGGCGCAAGATGGAGTTGCGCTTCTCTCGGAGTTCCTCGGGACTCATCGGGACGCACATCTCGATGTCGGCCACATCCCACTCTGCCCAAGCCCCGCGGTACATCCACACACGGCAGTCCTTCAGCCACTCGGCACCGGCTTTCTGCTCCTCGTCGATGGCAGCCATCACGGCATCGGTACATTTCTTATGGGTGCCGTGAGGATCGGCGAGGTCGGCAGCCACGTAGACCTGATGGGGCTGAATCTCGGCGAGGAGTCTCTGGATGGGCTCCACGTCGCGTTCCGACATCGGCAGTTTCTCAATCTTCCCACTTTCATAGAAAGGCAGGTCGAGGAAGTGGATATGATCCTTCGGGATGCCGTTGTAGCCACAGGCATTGCGGGCCTCTCCGCGGCGGATGAGTCCCTTCACGATGAGTACGTCGCGGCTGTCGGGGTCGCCCTCCTGCTTCTGCTTCAGATAGGACATGATCTCACGGTAGCGGATCTTGATCACCTCATCGCTGCCATTGGCAAAGAGTTGGTTGAAGCCGTTGATGAAGTGCATATAAAGTCTGACCTCCTCGTCGGCAACGGCGATGTTGCCACTGGTCTCGTAGGCGATGTGCACATCGTGTTTCTGCTGCATCAGGCGGCGGATGGTGCCCCCCATCGAGATGACGTCGTCATCAGGATGCGGGGAGAATACGACAACGCGCTTCGGATAAGGGACGGCACGCTCAGGTCGGGTCGAGTCGTCGGCATTGGGCTTGCCGCCGGGCCATCCCGTGATGGTGTGCTGCAACTGGTTAAACACTTCGATGTTCACGAGTCCTGCAGAGCCATACTGCTCTATCCAGTGCCCCATGCCGTGCTCCATATAGTCCTTTGTGGAGAGTTTCAGGATGGGCTTGCCCGTCAGCCGACAGAGTTCCACGACCTCGCGGCGCAGCCGATGTTCCGGCATTTTGATGGTTGAAGTAAGATTGAGATTCATACCTTATTAATAATAAATAGTTAATACATGAGAATATCCTTGATATGCCTGATCTCCGGCTCGTCGCCGTCGGGCGTGCCGATGACTGTCAGCACGTCGAAGCGTATCTCGCAGTTGAGATGCTTCGACTTTACGTAGTAATTGACGGCCTGGCGCAGATTGTTCAGTTTCCGATAATCGACGGCTCCTTCCGGCTCTCCGAAGATGCGGTTGCGGCGGGTCTTCACCTCCACGAAGACCACGGCATCTTCGTCGAGGGCCACGATGTCGATGTCGCGATGCCCCAACTTCCAGTCTCGCTCCACAATGACGTAGCCCTTGTGCCTCAGGTAGGCCGCAGCCAAGTCCTCGCCCCACTTTCCCATCTCGTTATGTGCTGCCATCTTCTCCGTTGTTTGGTTCTGCCCACAAAATTACGAGTTTTTCCCCAATCATCCACCAACATCAGTGCTTTTTTATGATAAAAAAACACTCAGTCCCCTGTTTTGCCCCTAAGACAGAACGAAAAGGGCTGCGCCTCACGGTGCAGTCCCCTTCTCTCTCTTATTCTTATACTAATACTAAACTTTCTGAATTATTTGCTCATCAGCGAGACAGCCTTTGACTTGACCACTGAAGCGAGCGATAAAACTACATAATTGAAGATAATCATAACTTTACCCTTTCTTTAACTTTAATTGTTATCCTAAATCTTTTTATCTCTTGATTTCGAGTGCAAAGGTACGACCGTGTTCGCACACAACCAAACTTTTATGCCTTTTTTATGCATTTTAGCCATGCTTCTTGACCTGTATCAACCAGGCATAGGGAGACCTGCAAGCAGGGGTCTGAATGCAATCGTTTGCGCGCTTAATAACTCAATAACTCCACCTCAGGAAGACCACTGGGCAGGAATTATTTGTAACTTTGTCCCGAAGTCAGGAGCATGGCTTCCAACTAATTCTGATTAAGTATTATAACTAAGAACGTATATGAGAATCGTATTTCATCTGGAGTATCAGACAACGTTCGGCGAAGAGCTGACGCTTAACATTCTTGAAGAGAACGGGAAAGATCTCGCGCTGGTCGAGGAGGCCGAGCCGGAGCCTTCTTTGGGAAACGGCGGATTGGGCCGGCTGGCGGCCTGCTTTTTGGATTCCATTGCCACATTGAATCTTCCCGGCGACGGAATCGGATTAAACTATCATTTCGGCCTGTTTAAGCAGGTCTTCCGGCGCAGAATGCAGACAGCGCAGAAAAACGACTGGATCAGGGAAAGATCCTGGCTGACCAGGACCGGTACGACCTTTACGGTAGCCTTTGGAAAGAAGAAGGTAAAGTCCAGACTGTATGATATTGACGTGGCAGGATATGAAGGCGGGACCAATCGCCTGCATCTGTTTGATTTAGAGAGTGTTGACGAGAGTCTGGTAGAAAAAGGGATCGATTTTGATAAGACGGCGATCGATAAGAACCTGACGCTTTTCCTGTATCCGGATGATTCCGATGAGGCGGGGAATCTTCTGCGTATTTACCAGGAATATTTTATGGTCAGCAACGGCGCGCAGTTAATCTTAAAGGAGATGAAGGCAAAGGGGTATGATCTTCATGAACTGCATAAGCATGCGGTGATCCAGATCAACGATACGCATCCTTCGATGGTCATTCCGGAGTTGATCCGTTTGCTTACGGAAAAAGAAGGATTTACCATGGACGAGGCGATCAAAGTGGTATCAAAGACCTGTGCCTATACCAACCATACGATCCTTGCGGAGGCACTCGAAACATGGCCGAAGTCTTATCTGGAGGAAGTTGTTCCGCAGCTCGTGCCGATCATCGAGGAACTTAATGCCCGTGTGGTTAAGAAGTTTAAGAATGAGAAGGTGGCTATCATCGACGGAAATGACCGTGTTCATATGGCCTTTATGGATATGCACTACGGTTTCTCCGTAAACGGTGTGGCGGCTCTTCATACGGAGATCCTTAAAAATACCGAGTTAAATGACTTCTACAGGATCTATCCTAAGAAGTTTAACAACAAGACAAACGGTATTACCTTCCGCCGCTGGCTTTTGGAGTGCAACAAAGAGCTGACGGAATTCTTAACGGAGCAGATCGGAGACGGTTTTAAGAAGGATGCGTCGGAACTGGAGAAGCTCCTTGCCTTTGAAAAGGATACAAAGGTTCTGGATCGTTTGGAAGAGATCAAACAGATCAAGAAAAAGCAGTTGTGTGAATATATACGAAAGAACGAGAAGGTTAAACTCGATCCGGATTCCATATTCGATATCCAGATCAAACGTATGCATGAGTATAAGCGGCAGCAGATGAATGCGCTGTATATCATTCATAAGTATCTGGAGATCAAGGCAGGAAAGATTCCGGCAAGACCGATCACCTTTATCTTTGGAGCCAAGGCGGCACCGGCATATGTGATCGCACAGGATGTGATCCACTTACTGCTTTGCCTGCAGGAGATCATCAATAAGGATCCGGACGTAAATCCTTACATGAGGCTGGTATTTGTAGAGAATTACAATGTTTCCTATGCGGAACGCCTGATCCCTGCCTGCGATATCTCCGAACAGATTTCTCTGGCCAGTAAGGAGGCATCCGGTACCGGTAATATGAAGTTTATGTTAAACGGAGCGGTAACACTCGGAACGGACGACGGCGCGAATGTGGAGATCCACGAACTTGTGGGAGATGAGAATATCTTTATTTTCGGTAAGGATTCGGATACGGTGATCGCCCATTACGCAAATGCGGATTATGTATCGAGAAAGTTTTATGAGAAGGATCCGATGATCCGGGAGGCTGTGGACTTTATCGTCGGAGAACAGTGCCTGAAAGCAGGCAACAAAAAGAGCCTGGAAAGATTGTATAACGAGCTCTTAAATAAAGACTGGTTTATGACGCTTTTGGATCTTAAGGATTATATTAAGACAAAGGACAAAGCCTTCAAGGCGTATGAAAACCGCAGAAAGTGGAAGCGGATGATGCTGGTTAATATTGCCAGGGCAGGGTATTTTTCCTCGGATCGCACGATCGAAGAATACAACAGAGATATCTGGAAGTTGAAATAAGCCTGCCGGAATCTCGCCAGGTGAGGAAGGATGTATATGAGAACAAGTGGAGTATTGCTGCCGGTGGCCAGCCTGCCATCGAAATATGGGATTGGTTCTTTTTCCGAAGAAGCATATCGTTTTGTTGATTTTCTCGCATTGGCAAGCCAGACGTATTGGCAGGTATTACCGATGGGACCGACGGGGTACGGAGATTCTCCGTACCAGTCGTTTTCCACGTATGCGGGCAACCCCTATTTTATCGATCTGGAGGAGCTTGCGTCAAAGGGATGGCTGACAAAGCGGGAGTTGTCCGCGGCGGAAAGAAAGGATCTCAAGATCGATTACGAAAAGATCTATCTGACGCGGTTTAAACTGCTTAAGAAAGCCTATGAAAGAAGCGGGATAGAAAAAGATCCGGACTATGCGGAATTTGTAAAAGAAAATGCTTTCTGGCTGGAAGATTACGCGCTCTTTATGGCAATAAAGGAAGAGTATAGGGGAAAGGCCTTTTCGGAGTGGGAAGAAAAGATCCGTTTACACAAAAAAGAGGCGATAAAGACTTTTCTTGCGGATGAAAAAAACGTAAAGACAAGCGGCAGTTATCGTTTCATGCAATATCTGTTTTATCGGCAGTGGGAGAAGTTAAAAGCCTACGCAAACGAAAAGGGAATAAAGATCATAGGGGATATTCCCATCTATGTAGCTTTTGACAGCGCGGATACCTGGGCAAATCCCGAATTGTTCCGGCTGGATAAGAAAAATGTTCCTCTTGCGGTTGCGGGTTGCCCGCCGGATTATTTCTCGGCAACGGGACAGCTCTGGGGAAATCCCTTATATCGTTGGGAGTATCATAAAGAAACCGGATACGCCTGGTGGTTAAAACGCCTGGAGTTTTGCTATAAGCTCTATGATGTTGTCCGGATCGATCACTTCCGTGGTTTTGATGAATATTATTCCATTCCGTACGGTGATCCGACGGCGGAATTCGGACACTGGGAAAAGGGTCCGGGGTATGAGCTCTTTGACGAGATGAAAAAGAAGCTTGGAAAGCGGCCGATCATTGCGGAGGATCTCGGGTTTCTTACGCCTTCCGTTCTTCGCCTCGTAAAGAAGTGCGGTTATCCCGGAATGAAGATCCTGGAATTTGCGTTTGACTCATCCGAGGACAACGATTATCTTCCGCACAATTATGAAAAGAATTGCGTGGTTTATACAGGTACGCACGACAATGATACCGTGTTCGGATGGTATTCCACATTAAAAAAGAAGGACAGGGATTATTTAAAAGAATATCTTGGATGCAGGAATGCCAAAAATCTGAACTGGGATCTGATCCGTCTGGCGATGTCCAGTGTTGCCGATACCTGTATCATTCCGATGCAGGATTATCTCGGACTGGGGTCGGAAGCCAGGATCAAT
>CALDIE010000209.1 GCA_937901625.1 uncultured Lachnospiraceae bacterium | reverse complement strand
ATCATATCGATATTGTAGCCGCCGTTAACGGCATCGAGGTTTTGAAGGACATTTTTGTTGGCCAGGCGGAGGGCTTTTCCGTTGATATCATAACTGAAATCATAAGCGTCACGATAATCCTCGGGATCAAAATTGTGGGAAAAATTAGCGATATCGATTCGAAGGTCGGTTAACTCTTCATCCGACAATATACTTTCGGTGGTGTTAGCGCTCGCGATCAGATTCTGCAGTGTGCCGGATTCGTCGAGGGCGTAGATATTGTCACCGTAGCCGACGTGTTCCCCCTGTCTGGAAAAATAAGTGATATAACCGGAGCTGCCGGTAGTAACCACCGTTTCCGAACGTAATATGATGCCGGTATAGTTGTTGTCCAAAGCCAAAGACCCCTTTCTGACCTGAAAGCCGGCAACATCTTTACGGCTGAGCGCATAGCCTAACTGAATAAGAACTACTATGATAAGTAACAGTGTGGTTAAAGCGGTTACGACCACTGTCAGGGGCGGGATCGATATATATTTTCTGGATTTCTGTTTCATGCCTTTCCCCTTTAACAGTAAGATCAATTACATACTTCATTACAAAGCCTGGTCATGTAATGGTAGAGGGTATCCTCATCTCCTGCTCCCATGATCACGCAGATATAAGGTTTGCCGGAAACGGATGTCGCGTAGATGATCAGACATTTTCCGGCGGCCGATGTAGAGCCTGTCTTTCCGCCGACGATCGTAACGATATCGGGCGAATCGTACACATTGGTCAGATATTTGTTGGTGGAGGATATATCTTTTGATACCGCTTCACCGTTGGAATGCGCGTAATTGACCGTGTACGTGGTTGTATTGATGATGGTCTGAAACTCCGGATATTGAATATCCGAATTGAAGATCAGATACAGATCGTAGGCTGTTGTGTAATGATTTTCACTCGTCAGACCGTGAGGGTTTTCAAAGTGCGTATTGGTTGCCCCCAGTTCCAGGGCTCTCTCATTCATCATATCGACAAAGGCTTCTTCCGAACCGGCTACATAAATCGCCAAAGCCAGCGCGGCGTCGTTGCCTGAATGGATCAATGTAATATACAGAAGGTCGCGGACAGAGATCAGGTCGCCCTCTTTTAAGTTAAAGAGCTGCGCGCCCTCTTCGGAGATTTTTACGTCTCCGACCGTGACCATGTCATTTAAGTTGCAATTTTCAAAAACCAATAGCGCCGTCATTAACTTTGTCAAAGAAGCAGGATTTACTCTCTCGTTGGCCTGATAGGAGTACAATACGCTTACGTCATCGAGCGCATAAACACCGGCAGCATTGATGATCGTCGGATCAATGCTGCTCGTATCAGTCTTATCCTGCGCTATGGCACAAAGATCTTTCGCGAAGAAATCCGAGGAAAGCTGTTCGGATTTCACTTCGATCACGTAGTTCGGATCGTTTTCGAGAGTCCCGTACGATAAGGGAATCTCATCTTTGCCACAGGAACACAAAAGAAAAGATGTCCATATAAGAATGCTTGTCAAAATCTTATTTATATACTTCACGCCACTCTAAATCTCCTCGTTCAAGGCATTTAATCAGTAGCTCCGCGCTGGCCAGATTGGTGGCCGTCGGAATATTGTGCATATCGCAAAGACGAAGAAGATTGTTTGCATCCACTTCGTGAGATTTCGGATTGAGCGGATCACGAAGGAAAATGACCATATCGATCTGATTATGCTCGATCTGAACGCCTACCTGCTGTTCTCCGCCCAAATGACCGGCCAGGAACTTATGGATCGTTAGATTAGTCACTTCCTCGATCAGTCGACCGGTGGTACCGGTGGCGTAGATCTCGTGTTTGCTGAGCGTTCCTCGATAAGCGATGCAAAAGTTCTGCATCAGTTTCTTCTTGGCGTCATGTGCGATCAGTGCGATGTTCATCTTTACATCCTCCTTCTCCTTTTAAAAGAAATCATTATCGGCTCCATCAAAGAGATAAGCTAGGTCATCTGTTTTGGCTACCGACTTTGATTCTTTTCGTTGCAACCCCACATTAAGTACAAACCCCATTCCAAAATACAGACTGATCAGTGAAGTCAATCCATAACTGACAAAAGGTAACGGGATACCCGTATTCGGCAACAGACCTGTGGTTACGGAAATATTTAAAGCACTTTGGAATGCCACCAGGGTCCCCATGGAAAAACATATGATCGTACCGGCAATATCGGAAGCCTTTCGACCCATCCGAAAACACTCTAAAGCGATGAGCATCTCAAGAATGATCACTGTACATCCTCCGATAAAGCCCATCTCCTCTCCGATGATCGCAAATATAAAGTCTGTCTGCGGTTCGGAAATATAATTACCGTTTTTGACAGAACCGACTTCATTGTTGTTTAATCCCTTTCCCCACAACTGTCCCGAGCCGATGGCTGTGATGGAATTGTTGGTCTGGTAAGCAGTCGTAAGGGAATATTTATCCGGCTGCAACCATGCCAGTATACGCTGTTGCTGGTACGGTTCGATCAGATTCTGATCCGGCTGGAGGATAAAGAATAACGCGATAATGGCGATCGGTATTACGACCGCGATCACTCCGATGATCAGTTTGGAGGACAGACCGCCGATGTATAAGATCATACAAAAGATCACACACACCATGATGGTGGTGGACAGATCCGGCTGCTTATAGATCAAAAATAACGGCGGAATGACCAGTAAAATCATGGAAAGGATATTCTTTATGCTGTTGATCTCTTCCTTATGCTTCATTATAAACGCGGCAAAAAAAAGTATCAATAAGATTTTCGCTGACTCGGAAGGCTGGAAACGTATTCCGAAGATGGTCAACCACCGTTGAGCGTTGTTGGTGGTATCACCCATTTTCCATACCAGTACTAAGAGAGCGAGATTGGCAAAATAATACAGCCAGTAAAATTTTAAAAGCCATTTATAATCAAACAGCGATATAAAGACCATGATAAATAATCCGGCGATTAATCCTTCCAACTGCCTGGACTGTACGGAGGCTTTCGCGGATCCGATGGCCATAAGACCGATCACGGAAATGCTAAACAACAGGATCACCAGAAGGAAATCATAGTTTTTCAGATTGTACTTAATTTTATTTTTCATATAGTGTTCTCTTATCAAAAAAGTTGATGTCGTATGCGTCTACCACGATGATCCGATCTTTTGTGTAGGCGATCTTCGGATTGTTTTTAAATTTCTGACCGAAGGTCTTTTTCTTGACCCACTGATATTCCAAATGTCCGATGCTTAGGCTTTCGGGGTAAAAATCAAGAGCGATCACATAATGAAAGGGAACGGGATTGTCGATCTTAACCAGATGTTCGTCGCTCTTGGAAACTCCGGCCATCGTTGCTCCGTACAGACCGCCCAAAACGATGATGTTGTGCGCGGATACGATGTGAGAACCCGCTTCCACGCTTCCGAGGACAAGGACACTCTGATCTGCGTTTATGTATTCGCCTTTTTTAACCGTCCGGTTGATGATATGCGCGCCGGAATCAAGTAAGAGGTTTTTTTCAAGGATCTGCTGTTCTTTCAAACGGTTGTCATCTTCGAGTTTTTTTCGTAACTCTTCTTCGGGATCCAGTACGATACGGATCGCATTTTTTGCCTGTTCACTGCGAATGGTATCATCTTCGAGCACACAGGGTATCTTTAACCTGGTGTTTTTGGCAAAGACGGAAAGGATCCTTCTCTCTTCTTCTGCGCTTAAGGTTCTTCCGACAAAGGTAAGCGCAACGACCGCGTTCCCGAAAAACTCGCTCGTCGCATGCAGTTTTTTTTCCAGAAATGCGCAGAGTTCTTCAAAATCACAATCGGGATCCATAATGAGACGTATCCCGTTTTTGTGGCTTTTTAAGACGACAGGTTGTGAAACGCTCATACGCATGACTCCTTTCTGCGCCGGTTTTTAGTCGCCGGCAGATACGGTGGTTGCTTCGGAAGCGGTACCTGTGATGATATCTTCAGCATCTTCCAGATTGAAATAGTATTTAAATACATCGCAGGCGACCTGAGCGGCGTAATCCGAGGAATAACCGTTGGCGATACGCACGGCTATGGAAATATCCGGATTTTCATAAGGCGCGTATCCAACAAAAAGCGCGTGGTTCGGTCGGTTGGCTGCCTCTTGTGCGGTACCGGTCTTTCCGGCGGCATGTAAGTTGATCGCTGCAAAGTATTTTTTGTTTGCCACAACATTTCGCATTCCGGTATGGATCGCGTTCCAGAGAGAATCCGACAGTTCCATCCGGTTTAAAATATCGGGCGTATAATAATAGATCGAATTCTGCTGCGAGTCTTTGATCTCGTGCACGAGACTTAAATTGTATACCGTTCCGGAATTGGCTACGGCGGTAACATATCTGGCAAGTCCCACGGTGGTATAGTTGTGGGTACCCTGTCCGATAGCCGAAGGAACCGGGTACTGGTCGGAAATATGCGGCTCCGATTCCGAGATCTCAACACCGGAACGCTCGCCTAAACCGAACTGGCTTGCGTAATAACTGATCTTTTCGATTCCGGCCGCGTCATTATATCCGTTTCCGTCATCGGCTAAGCGATAACCGACTTCGTAGAAAAAGTAGTTACAGGAATTCTCAATGGCACCGGATAAGGTAAGTGCGCCATGGGATCCCGGATATACCCAGCATCTGTGCGTGATACTGTTTAATTTAGTGAAGGATCCTGTACAGGTGATGGGGGTATTGACTGTGATCACTCCGCTCTCAACGCCGGCTACGGAACTCACCATCTTAAAGGTGGATCCCGGCGCGGTACGCTGTTGGGTGGCATAGTTCCAAAGAGGATTGGAATTATCACTTGATAACTTTGCCAGATAAGCACTGTCAACGGTATTACCCAGACGGTTGTTATCGTATCCGGGGTAGGAAACACAGGCTAATACCTCACCGTTGTTTGGATCGACGATCACCACGGACCCCGAACAGGGCGTTAAGCCTAACTGCGCGGGGGTTAATTTGATACGTGAGATCAGATCCGTTATAAAGGCATAGGAACTGATCCTTCCGCTTTCCAAGGCTTCGACTCTGTCGGAATCGATCTGAACGGCATCCTGTTCCCATAAGATCATGCAAAGCTGCTTAGGCTGGATCTGATCGGCCTGCAGCATATATTTGTATATCTTTTTGGCAAAAGCCGTGTTGTTTTCCAGCTTTTCGATGATATATTCCACCATCGCGCGGTAAATCTCATCCGAGTCGGAATAGCGGTCGGAAAGATTTAATTTGGTCGTATCTACCCACTGTTTGGAAATACAATAGTTTAAATATTCCCTGATACTGATGGTCTCATCGGTCCTCCAGGCGATATAGGTAGTATCGGTCGTATCTATCTCGCCGGATAATAATACGCCGTAATTGGAGGCAGAAAGCATCGATACGATATAACTCTCGTATTCCTTCATCTCATCGCTTAAGCGGTTGTAGGGGGTATCGTCGTATAATAACGTATCCTCGAGCTTTTCGAGCACTTGTGCCTGACGTTCCAGGTAGGCGTTGTATACAGCCTGTTCGTTCTCACCGGCATAGGGCTTTGAGAGGTGGTTTAAGTTGATGACATTGTTGTCGATCAGGGCAAAGTAGACATCATAGATCGCTATGCTCTGATTTCTGGTGGAGGTATTTACCGTACGGGCATTTACGATCTTATTCATCAGGATTCCGGCAATCTTCTGCTCCAGAAGGTTGTAGGCGGCAATCTGCAGATTTGCGTCAATGGATAAGTAAATATCGTTTCCCGCAAGGGGTTCAATGACATCTTTTACTTCGATCACTTTTCCAAGGTTATCGACAAAGATGGTCTCACTTCCCTTTGTACCCTGAAGGTAGCTTTCCATGGAATATTCTATACCGGTCTTTCCGACGACATCGTTGGTCGTATAATTCGGATCCAGTTCGGAGTAGGTTTCATATTCCTGGGAGGAGATCTTTCCGGTATAGCCGATGATCGGGGAAAAATATACGCTGTTATTATATCTGCGGACGGTGGATTCCTCTATGGATACTCCCTGCAGGATATCCGAATTCTCCGAGATCACCGCTACGGTCTTGTCGGATACATCACTCGCCACTACCGTGGCTATATATTTTTGGAAAGCGTTCTGGCTTAGACGATAACGGATATTGATGATGGAAAGGATCTCTTCTTTGGTATATCCCATCTGCGGGATAAATCTTGAATAGGAACGCCCGCCGTCATGCACATAGGTTCCGATACCGAATTTATCTTCACTGCATAAAAAGGCGATCAGTTCATCGGGATTGGAATTTCGTTCACTGTAGGACATGTCGGTGATGGCGGCACGTCCGTAAACATCCGCCAAAAACCTGGAAAGCGCCGTACCGGAGACGGCAAAACAATAATTATCATCCTCATCCAGATAGATATTAAAATCATTATCCACATGGTCGCCGTTTTCTTCGATCAGACGGATCATGGTCAGAATGATATTATTCAGGTTTTCATTCTTTCCGTTTCCGGATTCGAGCGTATCGGTAATGGTAACGGAATACGCCAGTTCATTGCAGGCTAACAGAACGCCGTTACGGTCATAGATGTTTCCCCGTGTACTGGGGATCGAAACCTGTTTTTCGATGCTTAGGGTAAAATTGTCCATGTAATCTTCACCCTTAACGATCTGGAGCTGAAAAATACGATTTACCAGTACAAGCGTCAAAAAAAACACTGCCAGATAAGGAAGCAGGAATCTGGAATGGATAAATCCGCTTATTTTCTCCTTAAGATCATCCAGCATCTTCATTTCCCCTTTGTACAAAACGGTTTTCTATCAGTAAAAACAAGGGATAGATTAAAATCGAACCCCCAAAAGTCATCAACAGCTCCGGCAGCAGAACATCCGTCAGGTAAAACATAAAATCAAAACGGCCGTTGAGCACATAAAACAACAGATACATCAAAAGCAGGTAGGCCAGATCGCTAAACGGGATAAGGATCAGGGGGAGCTTGCGCTCCCTCGGATTAAAATAGGGATTGGCCAATCCGTTTAAGTATCCGATCAATCCGTAGATCAGGGCGTAAAAACCCAGCCCCCGAAGGTAAAATACGTCCAGCAAAAGCCCACAGAAAAAACCAGTAATCAGTCCGTCGATCTCACCCCGAAACAGTCCGTAGATACAGCAAAGCAACAGCAAAAAATTGGGGACGGTAACCCCCAGGGGAAGAAAACGAAATACACTGGTTTGTATCAAAAACATCAATAAAACCGAAAGGATGCCGGTTATCCATTTTCTCATGATAATTTAAGCCTCAAAATCAGTCTTCCACGCTCTGCTTAACGGTGGTTATGACCAGAACTTCTGTCATATGACGGAAGTCAACGACCGGTGTGATCCTGCCGGATTTGGTCATGTTGTTGGCGTCAAGCTCCAGGGAATGGACATAGCCGATCAGTATACCGGGAAGGTATTTGTCACTGATATTGGAAGTGACAACCTTATCTCCGATCGCTACTTCATCGTCCGGATCGGAAAGTCTTGAAAAGGTAAGATATCCGTCCTGGATCTGATCGAGACTTCCGGAAATGATCAGGTTATCCTGGGTATGCAAAATGCTGGCGCTGACATTGGAGGAGTCACTGATAATGGAACGGACACGAGACCACTTATTGCCGGTTTCCACAACGATCCCCACCAGACCGCTGCCGGCCATGACATTCATATCTACGGTGATACCGTCGTCGGATCCCTTATCAATGATAAAGGTCTCAAACCAGTTGCTCGAGTTTGCGCCGATCACTCTTGCGCCGACCTTTTCATACTCCGAATAGTTTTTATCCAGATCATATAACTCCCGCAGTGTCGCAAGCTCATAATGATCCTGCATAAGCTGCGCGTTTTCGATCAAAAGTTCATCTACCTGGTGCTCCAATTCCATTTTCTCTTCCTGAAGCTCTAACATCGTCTTACGGGCGTCGCTTCTCGATACCATCCAGGAACTGATATTGGAGATCCCCTTTTGAAAAGGTACGATCACAGATCGGAAGAGCGTCGTGTAGGGAAAGAGTGTAGATCTCGGTGGTCGCC
>CALDIE010000208.1 GCA_937901625.1 uncultured Lachnospiraceae bacterium | reverse complement strand
GTAATGTGGCGGATGCCGTGCGGTGGGTGCTGGGAGAACAGCGGGTGAAGCAGTTGCGCGGAGCGAGCATGCAGGATGTCATTTTTTCCGGTACGGAGATGCGTAAACCGTTAGGATATGCGTATGTGGCCATCACGCTGGACAATTCCGATCATCAGCTGGCTGTTGAGTACGACGAAGTGACGGTGGCAAGAAAACTGTACCGCTCGGGAGAGAGCGAATATCTTTTAAACGGAAACCAGTGCCGCTTAAAAGATGTGAATGAATTGTTTTACGATACGGGTATCGGTAAAGAAGGATACTCCATCATCGGTCAGGGTCAGATTGACCGTATCCTTTCGGGAAAGCCGGAAGAGAGGAGAGAGCTCTTTGATGAGGCGGCCGGGATCGTTAAGTTTAAAAAGCGTAAAGCCGTAGCCCAGAAGAAACTGGAGGATGAAAAGAGAAACCTCGAAAGCGTAAAACTGATCCTCTCCGAGAGAGAAAAACAGTTGGGACCTTTGGAGAGACAGTCGGAAAAGGCAAAGGAATACTTAAAACGCAAGGAAGACTTAAAACGCCTCGATGTCAATTATTTCCTTTTGGAAGCGGAACGAAACGAAAAGGAGATGGAGGACGTTTCCAAAAACTATGAGATCGCGTCGCAGGATCTTGCGCAGCAGCAAGAGCGTTTTGAAAAGATCCGTACCGAGTACGATGAGATGAGCGAAGCGATCGAGGAGCTCGAAAAGCAGATCGAAGAGACGAGGGCTTCCGTAAGCGAAGCCGGTAATACCCGCACCAAGTTGGAGGGTGAGATCGCGCTTTTGCAGGAGCAGATCAAAAACGCCAAAGCACAGGTGGAACATTCCGTCAGCCGCGTGGCAGAGCTGGAAGAAGAGATCGCGGACAGGGAGAAGGAAAAGAGTGCCCTGGATGAGAATAAAGCGGGAGCCGAAGAGATCCTTGCCGGAATAGAGGCAAAGAGGGATGAGGAAAAGGCTGTCTTAACCGGGATCCAGGAAAAGATCGATGCCTTAAGCGATGTGATCGAAAACGATAAAAACAATATTATCGAGTTAGTCAATAACCGCGGTACGATCCGCTCCAACAAGCAGCGTTACGACACCATGCTCGAGCAGACCAACATCCGCAGGGCTGCGCTTAATTCACGTTTTTTGCAGGCTAAGAGCAACGAGGAACAGCAGCAGGATATCATAGCCTCCCTGCAAAAGGTCTTTGAGGAGATCAATGCCGAGATCGAGCGTTTGAACAGGGAACAGGAAAAGAAGGAAGAACGTGCAGGACAGATCCATGATGAACTGGGCGACATGGACAGGGAACTGAGAGAGGTTCAGGCAAATTATCACAGGGATAAGTCCAGGCTTGATTCCATCAGGAATATTGCGGAACGCTATGACGGCTACGGGAACAGTATCCGTATGGTCATGGAACAAAAGACTCAAAACCCCGGTATCGTCGGGGTAGTGGCGGATATCATTAAGGTGGAGAAAAAATACGAGACCGCGATCGAGACCGCCCTTGGAGGAAATATCCAGAATATCGTAACGGAAGATGAAGAGACGGCTAAGCGCATGATCACATTCTTAAAGACCAACCGTTACGGAAGAGCTACATTTTTACCGTTAACATCCATCACGAACCCGCAGGAGTTTAAAAACTCCGAAGTATTAAGGGAGAGTGGTGTTCTTGGCATGGCAGACGAGATCGTATCCACTGATCCGGCTTACCGCAATGTGGCAAGACAATTGCTCGGCCGCATCGTGGTCGTAGATACGATGGACAATGCCTTAAAGATCGCGCGTAAATTCCGGCATTCCATCCGTATGGTCACACTGGAAGGCGAATTGCTGGTTCCCGGCGGTGCCATCAGCGGCGGTGCCTTTAAGAACAATTCCAATCTCCTGGGAAGAAGAAGAGAGATGGATGAACTGTCCGAAGCCTTAAAGAAATACCACAAGCGCTTAGAGGAGCTTCAGGATTCCATCGATAAGATCAAGGAAGAGCGAAACCGCCTCCGTCTGGAGATCGAAGAGGTGAAGCGTACCATCCAGGAGCAGTTTTTAAAGCAGAATACAGCACGAATGAACTTGATCAAGGCGCAGGAAAAGATTGACGAGACCACAAAGGGAGTTGATGATCTTAAGGCTGAACAGGCAGAGATCGACCGTCAGGTAGTGGAGATCAAGGAAAACCAGGAGCGCCTGGAGCAGGAGCTCAAGGAATCCGTGATCGGCGAGTCCAGACTCAATGAAAAGATCATGGCCGCGCAGGAAGAGCTCGATCGGTATCGCCTGCAGGAAAGCGAACAGTTAAAGAAAGTAACGGAACAGGATGTTGAGCTTGAAAAGGCCAGACAGCGTAAAGACTTTGAAATGCAGAACGTTTCCCGTATCGAAGCGGAGATCGGCCGTCTGAGAGCATCTCTGGACGAAATCCATGAGAATATGGACAGCAACCGCTATGACATCACGACTAAAGAGGAAAGCATTAAGAGTATAGAGAGTACGATCGAGGCCTCCCATACGTTTTTGGAAGACAGTAAAAAAGCGTTGGAAGAGATGCAGGTTAAGAAGGATGATCTCAGCGCGAAGAGGAAGGCATTCTTTACACAGCGTGAGGATCTGCAGAACCGGATCGGTGATCTGGATAAGGAAGTATTCCGTTTAAACGCCCGGATGGAGAAGTTAAAGGAGACGATCGCCTCCATGACATCTTATATGTGGGAAGAGTACGAGATGACCTTGCGTGACGCGTCGCTCTTACGCGATGAGTCTCTTACGGATATCATTCAGTTAAAGAAGGATGTTGCAGTGGCGAGAGACGGGATCCGAAAGTTGGGAGATGTCAACGTTAACGCGATCGAGCAGTATAAGGAAGTGCTCGAGAGTTATACCTTCTTAAAGACACAGCACGACGATCTGGTCAAGGCACAGGAGGAACTTACCAATATCATCTCGGAACTCGACGTATTGATGCGCAAGCAGTTTACGGAGAAATTCGCGGAGATCGGCAGGGAGTTCGATAAGGTATTTAAGGAACTCTTTGGCGGCGGACACGGAACCCTGGAGTTAATGGAGGATGAGGATATCTTAGAGGCAGGTATTAAGATCAATGCCCAGCCTCCCGGAAAGAAGTTAGTCAATATGATGCAGATGTCCGGTGGTGAAAAAGCATTGTCTGCGATCGCGCTTCTCTTTGCGATACAGAACTTGAAGCCTTCACCCTTCTGTCTGTTGGACGAGATCGAGGCGGCATTGGACGAGAGCAATGTCGGAAGATATGCGTCCTACCTGCATAAGTTAACGAAGCATACACAGTTTATTGTGATCACCCATCGACGCGGTACCATGCGTCAGGCAGACCGTCTCTACGGTATCACGATGCAGGAGAAGGGTGTATCGACACTGGTAAGTGTCAACCTGATCGATGAGCAGTTAGATAATTGACCGGATGTAAAGTAACCGGTATTTTCCCCCGGAGGAATGATATGGCATTTTGGAATCGAAAAAAAGAAGAAGTATCCGAAGGATTTGAAAAAACAGAGACGGACGGATTCGGGGAAGAAACGGCAGAAAACACTGAGGAAAGTGCAGCCGCCGAAGAAGAGCCTGAAATAGAATCGGAAAAAGAATCGGAAAAAGAATCGGAAAAAGAATCGGAAAAAAAGCATAAGAAAGGATTCTGGGCGCGTCTGTTTGACTCGAAAGATGGTGAGGATGATAAGGAGTCCGATACCGAAGATTTCGACGAAGAGGGGGCGGGCAGCGAAGCATCCGATACCGAAGCATCCGGCGGTGAGGCATTCGGTGACGGTGTGGACGACAAAAAGGCTGCCTTACCCGGCTTTGGTTTAAATACGGAAAGCACTGAAGAGATCCCGGCAGAAAATACCGGTGATGTCGACGAAGATGACGAATACGCTTCTGAAGACGATGATGAGGAGAAAGAAGCAGAGATCGATCTTAGCGGCATCGGATGGATATCGGATGACAGTATCTGGGAAGATAAGGATGATTCGGAAGAAACAAAAAAGGGTCTTTTTACGAGATTAAAAGAGGGCTTATCCAAGACCAGAAGCAACATCGTATCCGGCCTGGACAATATCTTTTCCGGATTTACCAAAATCGATGATGACTTCTATGATGAGCTCGAGGAAATTCTGATCATGGGAGACCTCGGCGTGCATGCTACGGAAGAGATCCTCGATAAGTTAAGGGATCAGGTGAAGCATCAGCACATCACCAAACCGGAAGACTGTAAGGAACTGCTGGTTCAGAACATCAAGGACCAGATGAGAATAGAAGAGGCAGCGTACGACTTTGAGCATGAGCAGTCGGTGGTATTCGTGATCGGAGTCAACGGTGTAGGTAAGACGACCTCGATCGGTAAGCTCGCCGCGATCTTAAAGAAGCAGGGACGCCATGTGATGATGGCTGCCTGCGATACGTTCCGTGCGGCAGCGGGCGAGCAGCTTGAAGAATGGTCACACCGCGCGGGTGTTGAGATGATCGGCGGTGTGGAAGGTGCCGATCCGGCCAGTGTACTGTTCGACGCGGTACACGCTGCCAAGGCCAGAAAAGTAGACGTCCTGCTGGTGGATACCGCCGGACGCTTGCATAATAAGAAGAACCTGATGGAATAATTAAAGAAGATGAACAGGATCATTGACCGTGAGTTCCCGCAGGCACACCGTGAAAACCTGATCGTTTTGGATGGAACGACAGGGCAGAACGCGATGATGCAGGCAAAGGAATTCGGTGAGGTTGCGGATCTTACAGGTATCATCCTGACAAAGATGGATGGAACGGCCAAGGGTGGTATCGCGGTAGCGATACAGTCAGAGCTGGGGATTCCGGTAAAGTATATCGGTGTCGGTGAAAAGATAGAAGACCTGCAGAAATTTGACTCCGACAGTTTTGTGGATGCATTGTTCGATGTTCGTCTCGAAGATGACGGGGAAGAGCCGGGGGATACAGAAGATTCGGAAGATCAGGATTGAGAAAGAGAGGAAGGAAAGGCATGGAACAGACGGAGTTAACGTTGGAAAAATTTGAGGAGGCTTCGGAGATCGTAAAGGAAGTGACACTCGAGACAAAGCTTGTCTACAGTGATTACTTCAGCAGGATGACCGGCAATAAGGTTTATTTAAAGCCGGAGAATATGCAATTTACCGGAGCGTACAAGGTGCGCGGCGCTTACTATAAGAGCAGTACCCTGACGGAAGAGGAGAAAGCCAAGGGCGTGATCACAGCTTCTGCGGGTAACCATGCGCAGGGCGTGGCATATGCGGCAAAATGCAAGAACATGAAGGCTACGATCGTGATGCCGACGACAACTCCGCTTATTAAAGTGAACAGAACAAAAGGATTCGGCGCTGAAGTGGTCCTCCACGGAGATGTATACGATGAGGCTTGTACAAAGGCGTATGAGCTGGCGGAAGAATATGGATACACCTTTATCCATCCTTTTGACGATCTGACGGTGGCTACCGGTCAGGGAACGATCGCAATGGAGATCATCAAAGAGCTTCCGTTAGTAGATGTGATCCTTGTTCCGATCGGTGGAGGCGGATTGGCTGCCGGTGTTTCCACCCTTGCCAAGATGTTAAATCCCAAGATCAAAGTGATCGGCGTAGAGCCTGAGGGCGCTGCCTGTATGAAGGCTTCTCTCGAAAAGGGGGAGGTGCTGACCTTACCTAAGGTAAATACCATTGCCGACGGTACGGCCGTAAAGACGCCCGGAAGCAAGATCTTCCCTTACATCCAGGCCAATATCGATGAGATCATCACCGTTGCGGATGAGGATCTGATCGTAGCATTCCTTGATATGGTGGAGAATCATAAGATGATCGTGGAGAATTCCGGTCTGCTTACGGTTGCGGCTCTAAAGAAGATCGACGCAAAGGGGAAGAAAGTGGTTTCCATCTTAAGCGGCGGTAATATGGACGTGATCACGATGTCGTCCGTGGTACAGCAGGGACTGATCTTCCGTGACAGGATCTTTACCGTATCAGTACTTCTTCCGGATAAGCCGGGTGAACTGCAGCGTGTAGCCGGCGTGATCGCTGAGCAGAACGGTAACGTGATCAAGCTTGAACACAACCAGTTTGTGTCCACCAACCGTATGGCTGCTGTGGAGCTGCGTATCACGATAGAAGCTTTTGGCAAGGAGCACAAAGAGGAGATCCTTAAGGCCCTTGAGAAAGGAAATTACAAGCCCAAGGTGACCCGCACGATCATCTAAGCAAAAAGCGCAAAGATTAAGTATAAATATAAAAAGTGTAAAGAAAAAATACTTGACAGAGATAGGATTCCCTAGTAAGATGATGCCTATGGAGCGCATTTTTGAACAGGGAATCCTATATGATTTTTACGGACCGCTTTTGACGGAGCATCAGCAGGAGGTATACGAAGCCTTTGTTTATGAAAACCTGTCGTTGAGCGAGATCGCCGAGCGGGAAGGGATCAGTCGGCAGGGAGTGCATGATCTGATCAAACGCTGTGACAAGATCCTGGAGGGATATGAGAGCAGACTTCATCTGATCGGCCGCTTTAAGGAACACAGGGTGGTGCTGGAACATGTCAGGAAGGATATCGAGTCCTTGTGTAAGGATGTTGAAGAAGTGAAAGGGGACGAGTCCAAATTCACCCGGGTGCTTGAAATGATCGATGGGATGATAGAGGATCTGTAAAGGACATGCGGAGGATCTGTAAATACCTCCAAATGGACATCGGAAGTGCGTAAGGATTGAGTAAGACTTGCAGAGGATTTACAGATGGCATTTGAGAGCCTAAGCGATAAATTACAAAATATATTTAAGAACTTAAGGGGCAAGGGTAAGCTAACGGAGGAAGATGTTAAATCCGCCATGAAAGAAGTTAAGATGGCTCTTTTGGAGGCAGACGTTAACTTCAAGGTTGTAAAGCAGTTTGTCCGTTCCGTGGAAGAGAGAGCCATCGGTGAGGAAGTGATGAACGGCTTAAATCCCGGGCAGATGGTCATCAAGATCGTTAACGAAGAGATGACGGCGCTGATGGGATCGGAGACGACAGAGATTCAGATGCAGCCCGGTAAAGCCATCACGGTCATCATGATGTGTGGTCTTCAGGGTGCGGGTAAAACGACTACGACAGCCAAGATTGCCGGAAAGCTTAAGTTAAAAGGTAAAAAACCGTTGTTGGTTGCCTGTGACGTATATCGTCCTGCCGCGATCGATCAGTTAAAGAGAAACGGCGAAAAACAGGGAGTAGAGGTCTTTTCAATGGGAACGGACCACTCACCCGTGGATATCGCAAAGGCCGCGATCCAGCATGCCGATAAGAACGGTAATAACGTCGTGATCCTCGATACAGCGGGACGATTGCATATCGACGAAGCGATGATGGAAGAGTTACAGAAGATCAAGGAGAATGTCACGGTTCATCAGACACTCTTAGTTGTGGATGCCATGACCGGTCAGGATGCGGTCAATGTCGCGAAAGAGTTTGACGAAAAAGTCGGCGTGACCGGAATTATCCTTTCCAAGATGGATGGCGATACAAGAGGTGGTGCTGCCCTTTCCGTTAAGGCAGTTACCGGAAAACCGATACTCTATGTCGGTATGGGTGAAAAATTAAGCGATCTTGAGCAGTTCTATCCGGATCGTATGGCCGGTCGTATCCTTGGCATGGGTGATGTGCTCACCCTGATCGATAAGGTGACGGCCAACGTGGATATCGATGAGGATAAGGAAAAGGAGATGGCTTCCCGTATGAAGAAAGGGAAGTTTGACTTTAACGATTATCTCGAGTCGATGAAGCAGATGCGCAACATGGGAGGATTAAGCAGTATTCTCGGTATGCTTCCCGGTATGAGCGCTAAGATGGGGGATATCGAATCCATGATCGATGAACGGCAAATGGCACAGACGGAGGCGATCGTCTTATCCATGACACCGCAGGAGAGAGAAAATCCCAAGCTCCTTAACCCCAGCAGAAAGCACAGGATCGCGAAAGGCGCCGGTGTGGACATTGCGGTCGTAAACCGCTTCATCAAGCAGTTTGAGCAGTCCCAGAAGATGATGAAGCAACTGCCCGGAATGATGGGCGGCGGTAAAAGAGGCAGAGGCGGATTCCGCTTTCCTTTCTGAGAACATTTAATATCAGGACATTTAATACGAGACCATCTGTTTATAACAGTGGAAATATACTATTAATGAAACAAAACGGAGGAAAAAACAATGGCAGTTAAAATGAGACTTTCCAGAATGGGTAAGAAGAGACATCCCATCTACAGAATCGTGGTTGCAGATTCCAGATCTCCCAGAGACGGTAAGGTGATCGATGAGATCGGTACCTATGATCCCAACACTGATCCCAGCACCTACAAGGTAGACGCTGAAAAGGCACAGAAGTGGCTTGCAGCAGGAGCACAGCCTACGGAGGTTGTCGGAAAGATTTTGAAGCTTGCAAACATCGAGAAGTAATTTGCGGTTAACATTTATCAGACAATCCGGAGGGAAGGCTTTATGAAGGAATTAGTGGAAGTGATTGCAAAAGCCCTTGTTGAGAAACCGGAGGAAGTAGTAGTCACAGAGAAAGTTGACGGAAAGCATGTTACGGTAGAACTTCATGTAGCACCCGGCGATATGGGTAAAGTTATTGGTAAGCAGGGAAGGATTGCAAAGGCAATCCGCGCGGTAGTAAAGGCTGCGTCCACAAAAGAGGATATCTATGTAGATGTAGACATCATCGACTAAAGCAGATCGATCGCCCTGTTATAATTAAGGCGAGACCTTACCGAAGATATTTTAAATTATGCTTTTCAAAAAAAGGAACACCCTCTAAAAAGGATGTTCCTTTTTTGATGTGCTCCGTGTGATGGACGGACACATATTGATCACGATTTTTTCACACGATCGATCACGTGCCACGACCGACCATGTACTACGATCGATCATGTATATCGGTCGACCATTTCCAACGATCGATCATATGCCACGACCGACCATGTACTACAATCTATCATGTATCTTCGATCTGTCATATACCGGTGATCGGAAGCATACCCCCTCGATCAGGCGTCTCCCTCGATCACGGCAAGGATAAGGATACCCAGGATTACGAGGAAAATGAAGAAATACTGCATCTTGGTGAGCTTCTCTTTAAGGAAGATCCTCGAAAGCAGAACGGCTACAACACAGACAGACGAAATGATGGGAGCAGCAATGGCACCGTTTTCACTCATTGCGTATA
>CALDIE010000207.1 GCA_937901625.1 uncultured Lachnospiraceae bacterium | reverse complement strand
TTGGGAGCGCATCAAACTCGCCTACGACCAACTTGTTGACGGCGTGGGCAAGCAGCACACCAGCATGACGCAAGCCATCCAAGAGAGTTATGATGAAGGCGTAACCGACGAGTTCATCAAACCCATCGTCAACAGCACCGTTGACGGCCGCATCAAGGAAGGCGACATCGTGGACGGTGTTGTTAAGAATGTAACCAACTTCGGTGCATTCGTGGATATCGGAGGAGTAGACGGATTACTTCATATCTCCGAGATGAGCTGGGGACGTATCGAGACTCCTCAGAACCTGTTCCGTAAGGGTGATCAGGTAAGAGTCATCATCAAGGAGATCAAGGGGGAGAAGATCGCTCTTTCCGCTAAGTTTGATGATAACAATCCCTGGTTAAAGGTTGAAGAGAATTATCAGCCCGGTACGATCGTTACCGGAACTGTTGCTCGTATGACTGACTTTGGCGCATTCATCCAGTTGGAAGATGGCGTTGACGCTCTTTTACATGTATCTCAGATCAGCCGCAAGCATATAGAGAAGCCTTCCGATGTACTTCGTGTAGGTGATACCGTTGAGGCTATGATCACAGATGTTAATGCTGCAGAGCACAAGATCAGCTTAAGCATCAAAGAGTTAAGCCAGGACGCAGATGACGATCAGGATGGCGCATCCGAGGGATCCGAGGAGTAATTTTTAAGAGTGTTTGTTTGAACCGATAAAGAAAACACGATAAAGAAAACACGATAAAGAAAACATAAACAAAAGCCGTTTGTCAATTATGACAAGCGGCTTTTAACTTCATACTTCATTATCTTCATACATTTGCGTCAGGATATGCGTGGCGTACTTTGCAAAATCCTCACGGTTTCTTTTAAACTCATCCGTTAGTTCAAAGAAGAGCTCCTTTGTGCGATACTCCCTTTTGTAGACCGGTGTAAAGAGTTCTTCCCACTGCGGTAAAAACAGCCCCCTCATACGGGTATAACAATTGGAAGCGGACGCCTGCACACGATGAGCCTTGTCCACAAATGATGCGACATTTTTATGAATAGCGATATCTTCGGCCGGAAGATAATAATAATCCTGATAATTGGTATAAAAGTATTTCATTTCCTCTTCAAAGAGAGGAACCTTTAAGGAAGCGCTGTCATCAGAACCGGAAAAATAGCATCCCTTTCCGCGAAAAGAAACAGGAACCGGAAGCGGGGACGTCAGACGAAGTTTCATGATGATCTCCTGGCATCGTTTGCGATCCTGCGTATTGAAATAATTGGCCTGTGCCTTAATGACGCGAAGGGGTTTTAAGAAGAGATCAGGGTAGGAAAGCATGGAAACAACCGCAAGCATCCCTCTCAGATCATCCAGATTATGCAAAAGCAGTATATCAAATAACGGAGGATTCTTTTCCGTTATATATTCATGATAGATACTGATCAGTTCTCTTCCGGTATAACGGTCTTCTCTTACAAACCCCAAAAACTGTTCTACCGTCTGCTGTTTCAAGTCGGGAAGTCCTAAGATCACACGGTAGCCTTTGATACGGCGATAGATATCCACACCGTTAAATTCATCAAAACTGAAATCCATTTGAAACTGCTGCATCTTTGAAGCAAGGTAGGGAAGGTCAAATTTGTTGCCGTTATAATGGATCGGCGTCTTAAAACCCTTGATAAAATCAACAAAAGCAGTAAGGAGCTGCAATTCTTCCTCATAATTATCCGCAAACCACTGGATGTATTGCCATTTATCCTCGCGGTAGAACGTAACACCGATCAGATACAGATTGGAGGTATTGGGGCTGAGTCCGGTAGTCTCAATATCCAGAAATAAAAGCTCCTCCTTTGGGCCGATGTTTTCCAAAGGATATAAAGGATTGGCGTTCTCAATAATACCGTTAATAGTCTTCATGAATCTTTCCTCCTGCCGGGAAAAGAATACTCTTCCTCTGCCTATCTATCATAGCATAAGAAAGATTATTTTACATAATGTTTTACGGAAAATCTTTACTTGTTTTATGTTATTTTCAATTTCATCATAGAATGCTATAATAACACCGTCGACGTCCGATGCGTTCTTATTTTTGCGCGTTCGGATCTTGATAGATCAGTTTACGCAGTACCGGATCATACAACCGGAATCAGCAGAATGGAGTTTTAAATGAATATCATGTATCACAGTACCAGAAACAACGCAAAAGAACTGACAGCCTCTCAGGCCGTACTGCAGGGTCTGGCGGAAGACGGAGGACTGTTTGTCCCGTCCGCATTGCCGGTTCTTGATTGCAGCCTGGATTCCATGAAAGATATGACGTATCAACAGGTTGCATACGAAGTCATGAAGCTGTTTCTGACAGACTATACAGAAGAAGAGTTAACATACTGTATCGAGCATGCCTATGACGCGAAATTTGACACGGAAGAGATCGCGCCTCTGGTTTACGCGGATGACGCGTATTATCTGGAGCTCTTTCACGGAGCGACGATCGCGTTTAAGGATATGGCATTGTCCATCCTTCCTTATCTGATGACGACTGCTGCCCGTAAAAACAATTTAAAAGAAGAGATCGTTATCCTGACCGCTACGAGCGGAGATACCGGTAAGGCCGCACTGGCAGGCTTTGCGGATGTTGAGGGCACCAGGATCGTTGTCTTTTATCCCAAGAACGGTGTCAGCGCCGTACAGGAAAAGCAGATGGTCACGCAAAAGGGAAAGAATGTCAAAGTCATAGGCATTCACGGCAACTTTGACGACGCGCAGACCGGCGTAAAGAAGATGTTTAACGATGAAGGATTAAAGGCGGAATTAAAAGAAAAAGGGTTTGTATTCTCTTCCGCAAACTCCATCAACATCGGGCGGCTGGTGCCGCAGATATGTTATTATGTGTATGCTTACGCGAAGTTAATGGCGGAAGGCAAGATCGCGGAGGGAGAGCAGATCAATGTAGTGGTTCCCACCGGAAATTTCGGGAATATTCTGGCGGCTTTCTATGCGAAAAATATGGGACTTCCCATCGCAAAGCTGATCTGTGCCTCCAATGAGAATAAAGTGCTGTTTGATTTCTTCCGTACCGGAACTTATGATAAGAACAGAGAGTTTATGCTGACCTCATCTCCGTCCATGGATATTCTGATCTCCAGCAATTTAGAGCGCCTGATCTACCGCATTGCCGGTAATGATGCGGACAAGAATAAAGAACTGATGGCGGCTTTGACCGGTCAGGGCAAATATGAGATTACGGAAGAGATGAAGAAAGGACTGGCTGACTTCTACGGCAACTACGCAGGTGAGACCGAGACCGCGGCAGAGATCAAGCGTTTGTATGAGAGCTGCGGGTATGTGATCGACACTCATACAGCGGTGGCGTCCGCAGTGTATCAGAAATATGTGAAGGAAACCGGTGATAACACAAAGACCGTGATCGCGTCCACGGCAAGCCCGTTCAAATTTACCAGAAGCGTTATGAACGCTATTGATGCAAAATATGACGCTATGGGAGATTTTGAACTGGTGGACGAGCTTTCCAGACTGGCAAACGTGAAGGTTCCAAACGCCATCGAGGAGATTCGTACTGCACCTGTGGTACACGACAAACAGTGTGATGTGGACAAAATGCAGGACACGGTGAAAGCATTTCTGGGAATGTAGTGTGAGGTAAGAGGGCAGTGCCCGTGTGATTTCAGATGCTTTGTCGGTATTTAGGACCAAGCTTTGGGGCAATGCTTTCTGATTACGGATGTGATAGACGAATGGGAGAGAATAGGTGCAATGCTATTCTCTCCTAATTTTGATTCGGTGGTTCGTGGTACAAAAATCCTATATAAATAAAAGAGGCTCACCTGAAATAAAACCCGTGAAAATAATATTTTAATGGAAATTAAAACCCGTGATTTTAATATTTTGTGCCAAATAATAGACTTGAAATAAATAAAAGATGAAATGTTTCAAGAAAAAAACGTAAATAAGTTGAAACTTTTCATCTTTTTATGAAAAACTCCACATATCGTTTTATAAAAAGATATAGAAAATATGTGCATGACTGTGT